>JALYXK010000014.1 GCA_030947145.1 Actinomycetota bacterium | reverse complement strand
CTTCGGACTCCCCCTCCCACCCGCCCTCACGGGCACCACCACCACGCCCACGCCGGCGGCTCCGGCGCCGCTCCCCCGCGTCGACTACTGGGAGATCTGGAATGAGCCCAACGAAGCCGGCTGGCTGACGCCGCAGTGGCGGCGCGGGCCGAAGCTCCGGATCGTCCGCCACCACAAGTCCCGCCATGGCAAGGCGCCGATCAACTGGATCGAGCAATCGCCGGTCGTCTATCGCGGCCTGCTCGACCGCGCTTGGAGCGCGCTCTCGGCCACCGGCCACAGCGGCGACACGATCCTCGTCGGAGACACCTCGGCCAAGGGATCGGTATCCCACGGGATCCTCCCGGCGATGCCGCCGATGATCTTCCTGCGCGCGTTGTACTGCGTGGGCAGCTCCTACCGCCCCCTCACCGGAAGCCGGGCCGCCGCGCTCGCGTGCCCGACTACGGGCCAGCCCGGCGCCTTCGGGGCCAGGCATCCCGCCCTGATTCAGGCCTCGGGGTACGCCGACCACCCGTACTCGTTCACCCTCGCGCCCAACGTGCGCAGCACCGATCCGAGCTGGGCCACGCTCGCCGACCTGCCGCATCTCGAGCGCGCGCTACAGCGCATCTACGCCAGCTACTCGGTCCCGACTCCGAGCGGAGTGCCCCTGTACCTCACCGAGTACGGCTACAAGAGCAATCCCCCCAACCCGTTCGTCCGCACCTCCGAGGCCCAGCAGGCCGCGTACATCAACCAGGGCGAGTACATGGCGTGGAACGACCCCTACGTGCGCGCGCTCGCCCAGTTCGAGCTCGTCGACGCGGGACCGCAGACCGGCGAGCCCGTGGGCACGGCCGCCTACTGGGGTACGTTCCAGACCGGCCTGATCAGCCTGGGCGGCCTACCCAAGCCCTCCTACTTCTCCTACCGGATTCCCATCTGGCTCCCCCGCCCGCACACCGGTCCGCGGGTGACCTTGTGGGGCCAGCTCCGTCCCGCCGATCACGCCGGCCTGCAGACCGCCACCGTCGAGTACGAGCCCGCGGGCACGAGCGCCTTCACTCCCATCCGGCAGGTCCAGACCGGGAGCCCGCAGGGCTTCCTCGTCACCCACCTGGCGCTGTCAAAGCCCGGATTGCTGCGGCTCGCGTGGATCGACCCGGCAACCGGCCAGGTCTTCCACAGCCGCCTTGTCCCGGTGCACTAGGTAGCGCCGCGCGCGGTCGCCGCCGCATCCTGAAGGAGGTTGCGCACCTCGCGCAGCGGTGGTCCTCGGCCCAGGCGAGAAAGGCCCTGGCCTCCTCGACCTCGGCACCATCGACGGGAGGAGGTGACTCGGCGAGCTCCGCGGCGATGGCCTGCGCGCGACAACGCATCGCCGGCCAGTCCTCGACCGCCGCGCGCACCTCACGGAGCACGCGCTCGATCCCCTCAGACAGGCTCGCCAGGCTCGCGGGTCAGTCTCCCGATCCACCTCGATGTGGGCGAAGGACTCGTCGAGGGCATCGGGTGCCGCGGCGCCGGGGGCGAGGGTTTTCAGGAGCTTCCCCGCATCGTCGCGCCGGACGCGGATCACGTGATGGATGAGGAGGTGGATGGCGTAACCCTGCCGCGCCAGCTCTATGCCCAGCGAGTCGACGAGAAACGGCATGTGGTCGCCGGCCACCGGATGGGGCGGTCGCGCGGGTGGCGAGGGCTCGGGCGGCTGGAACGGATCGAGTGGTGCCGGTTCGGGCGCGTCCGGGACGCAGGCGGGCGGCGGGAGCGGAGCACGGGCGGTACGAGCGGCACCGGTGGGACCACCGGCACCGGAAGCACCCCCGGCACCGGCAGCAGTGAAGGCAGCGACAAGAGCAGCGGTTCCGGCTCGTGGTCCGGGACCGGCGGGTCGGACCACCACAGCTCCGGCCAGGGCGGCGACTCCTCGCCGACCGGATCTCCCGGCTTCTGGTAGGCCCCGCCGCGAGGCGACACCAGCCGCACCGCTAAGCGCCGGGCACGGTCCCGCCCCTACCCAGCCGGCGCCGTCCGCGTCCGTGCGATGAGCACCATCAGCGCTCCATAGACGAGCGCGATCACGCCGATGCTCAGCACGAGCCACCCGATGAAGTCGATCTTCGAGGTCGCGGTCAGGGCCACCCAGTGGCGCCGCTGCCGCTCGAGCACGGGGATCACGTCGTTGGCGAAGTAAGCGGTGACCTCGGGGACGGTATTGACGGGGCCGCCCTCGAAGTTCTTCGCCCCCGCGGTGCCCGGCACGTTGTTCCACCCGCTGGTCACCGGCGGGGTGTTGGCCACGGTGTGAGCCAGGTTGGGGATCTTCGGCAGTGCCGGCGCGAGAGCCCGCTTGACAGCCGGAAGCTCAGAGGACACCGAGGTCAGGGGAATCGCCATCAGGACCTCGGTGGCGTTCGGGAAATGCGACGTCAGGGTGTCCTGGATCGCACGCTTGGACATGTGGGTTGACGCGGCCACGAAGGCGATGAGCTTCGGCAGCTCGGCGGCGGCTCTGCCGGAGGGGGTCATGATCGGATCCTCGGCCTTCACGATGTTCGAAACCATGCGGATCCCGGCACGGTCGGCCCTGACGCGGCGGATCGAGAAGGCCGGGTTGAGCGCGTTCAAGAGCTTCTGAGCATTGTTCAATCTCGGGATCAGGTTGAGGGCGAGGACCAGCGCGACCACGGCCGCTCCCACCACCACGACGACCGACGCGCTGGCCATCGCCAGTTTGCGCGTGATGCCGCGCAGGCTGAGGGCGATCATCAGCAGCGAGAACACGATTACCACGATTCCGATCGCCAGCACCACCCAGGGGATCCAGTTGACGGTCGTCGAGTTCAGGCTGTCGAAGTTCGACCTCTGCCCGCCCACCCTGGCGATCAGGTGGGCGAAGTAGTCCCGGAGCTCGGGCACCGTCCTCACCGGCCGGCCGTTGAAATCGGTGAGTCCGTACGACGCTAGGTGAGGGACGTGGTACCAGTGGCTGGTCACCTTGGGTAGGTAGACGATGGTCTGGAGAATCGCCGGGAAGTTGGCCTTCAGCGCGGCCACGAGCTGGGCCGGCGTCACCTTCAGCGTCTTCGCCAGGAACGCCTCGAGCTTGGGCAGCTCCGCGGTCACCGCAGACAGGGGGACCGCGCGGAGCAGCGCCGTGGTGTGGGGGAACCGCTTCTGCAGCGCATTCAAGGCCCGGGCCCGTGAGACGTGGTTGGCCGCCGCCACGTAGCTCACGATCGCCCTTACCTCGGCCGCGCCTCCGCCCGCCGGGGTGACGATCGGATTCGCCATGTTGACGTTCTTGGAGATGATGTCGATGCCCGCCACGTCGGTGTTCAACGCCTGGGTCGTGAATGCCGGCTTGGCGGCATCGCGGACTTTCTGTGCGTCGTTCAGGCGTGAGATCAGGTTCAGGCCGAGGACGAGCGTCACGACGACGATCCCCACGACGAGCACGACCACCCACTGGAGCACCGGACCACGGCTCGTGTTGCGCGCTGGCGTTGGCATCTAAACCTCCGTATTGATACCGACAGACGAATCCGCGACCCGGGCGTGGGCCTGCTAACCGCTCTCCTCGCGAAGCGGTCGGGCATATTACCCCGATGGGTATCCTTTAGCGCCATGATCCACGAGCAGGCAACCGCTCGCTGCGAGGAGCTCAACGAAGCCGAGCAGGACGGCCGACGCTGGTTCGTCTCGCGACTCGACACCGATGAGTGGCACGTCGTCTGCGCGACCGTTCCCGGCCTCCCCGCGCGGGGACCGCTCCACGAAACGGTCGAGACGCGGCCGGTGCCCGACGCGGCGGATCCGCGAACCAGCCTGATTCGCAACATTCCTCCCTACGGTCCACCGTAAGCAGCGCCAGGCGCCGGTAAGCGCGCGAGCGAAAAGACGGTGTTCCGGGATGGGGATGTGATATGACAGCGCTGGTCGATGGCTGGTATCCCGTCCTCAACGCAGACACCAGAGCACTTCGACGCGATCGTTGTCGGCTCGGGCTTCGGGGGCTCGGTCACGGCGGCGCGGCTCTCGGAGGCAGGTCGGCACGTGTGCATGGTCGAGCGCGGCAAGGCGTACCCCCCGGGCTCGTTCCCGCGCAGCCCGGCGGGGATCAGGCGGAACCTGTGGAACCCCAGCGAGGGTCTTCACGGAATGTTCGACTTCTGGTCCTTCAGCGGCCTCGACGCCTTGGTCTCGAGCGGGCTGGGCGGGGGCTCGCTGATCTACGCCAACGTGCTCATCCGCAAGGACGAGAAGTGGTTCGCCCACGAGGACCCGAACGTGCCCGGCCAGGAGTTCTGGCCGATCTCCCGCGCCGACCTCGATCCCCACTACGACCGCGTGGAGGTCGGGCTGGACGGCCAGACCTACCCCCTCGAGCACGCGCCTTATGACGAGACGGCCAAGACGCTCGCATTCCGCGACGCGGCCCGCGCCATCGGGCGCGGCGATGACTGGTTCCTGCCCAAGCTCGCGGTGACCTTCGCCAACCCGGGTCAGGCGCCGGTCCCGGGGGTGCCGATCATCGAATCCCGGCCCAATCTCCACAGCCTGCCGCGGGAGACCTGCCGACTCTGCGGCGAGTGTGACGTGGGCTGCAACTACGGCGCCAAGAACACCCTCGACTACACCTACCTGACCCGCGCCTGGCACGCCGGCGCCGACATTCGGACGCTGTGCGAGGTGCGCAGCTTCGAGCCACGGGAGGGCGGCGGATGGA
>JALYXK010000009.1 GCA_030947145.1 Actinomycetota bacterium | reverse complement strand
GGGCCCGCTGTTCTGCTGACCGGAGTTGGCAAGCGCTACGACATCGTCTCGGCGTTCGCTCAGCACGCGACGGTGGTGGCCGCCGATCCGAACCCGCTGGCGCCCGCCCAGTACGCCGCCCATCACCGGATCGCGGTGCCGAGGATCGACGATCCGAACTACGTCCGGGCGCTCCAGGCGTTATGCGAGCAGTACGGGGTCGGCGCGGTCGTCCCGCTCACCGATCTCGACCTCGAGGTGCTCGCCCGGGCCCGCGCCACGGGCCGGCTGCCCGCGTTCGTGCCCGATCCCGAGATCGCTCGGGCCACCTACGACAAGCACGAGACGCATCTGCTGCTGGAGCGGCTCGGCCTGCCCTCGCCGCCGACGGTGCTTCCCGGCCAGCCGGTCGCCAGCTACCCGGTGATGGTCAAGCCGCGACAGGGATCGGGCGCCCGTTCGATTCACCGCGCCGACGATGCGGCGGCGGCGGCGTTCTTCGTCGACTACGTCAAGGAGCCGACGATGATCCAGCGCCGCATGGACGGTCCGGAGTTCTCGATCGACTGCCTCTCCGACCTGACCGGGCGCTGCCTCAACGCGATCCCCCGCACGATGATCGAGTCGCGGGGCGGGGAATCGATCAAGGGCACGGTGATCGCCGACGCCGAGCTGATCGAGCTGGGCCGCGACGTCGTGCAAGCGCTCGGGGTCCGGGGCCCGTGCACCGTCCAGGTGTTCCGCGACCGGCAGATCGGACTGGGCATCACCGACGTCAACACCCGCTTTGGCGGCGCGTTCCCGGCGCCGATGTATGCGGCTCTGCCCGGGCGCAGCTACCCGGAGCTGATCGTCCGCATGGCCCGCGGCGAGGAGGTCGAACCCCACGTCGGCGAGTTCCAAGCCGGCGTGACGTTCACCCGGTACTTCTGGCAGCTCGAGCTAAATGCCGCCATGCGACCGACCGGGCGCGACATCGTCGCCCCTCCCGGGCCGCCGCCGCCGGGCTAGTTCTCGACGGTCCGGTGAGCAGTAAATCGGGCTTGAGCAGGGATATCGGCCGGCCGCTCGAAGACCCTGGCTTTTTGGCGTGTGAGGAAGGATAATGGCGCTCATGGAAGCAAGTGCGGTGCCTCGGGTGGCACCGACAGGGGCAACGGGGGTCGCATCGCCACAACTGCTGCGCCTGGCGTCGGACGCGCGTCTCGTCGCGCTGGTGCGGCAGGGTTGGCCGGCGGCCTTTGAGGCCGTCTACAACCGCCATCAGCGCGGCATCCTGTCGTTCTGCCGCCACGTGCTCAGTGACGCCGACGAGGCCGAGGATGCCGTCCAGCACACGTTCCTGGCCGCCTATAACGATCTGATCACGTCGGACAAGCCGATCCACCTGCGGGCGTGGCTGTTCACGATCGCCCGCAACCGCTGCTATTCGATCCTGCGCGCTCGCCGCGAACAGCCCGCGGCGGACCTCGACGAGCCCGTGACCGAGGGTCTGGCCACCCAGGTACAGCGCCGCCAGGACCTCCGCGACCTGGTCGTCGATCTCCGCGGTCTGCCCGATGAACAGCGCGCCGCGCTCGTCCTGGCCGAGCTCGATGCGCTCAGCCACGAGGAGATCGGCCAAGCCCTTGGCGTACCGCGGGACAAGGTCAAGGCACTCGTCTTCCAGGCCCGCGAGTCGCTGGTGGCCAGCCGGACGGCCCGCGAGACGGCCTGCGCCGACATCCGTGAACAGCTATCCAACGGCCGCGGCGGGACGCTGCGGCGGGCCAATCTCCGCCGCCATCTGCGCGACTGCTCCAGCTGCCGCGACTTCCGCCGGCAGGTGGAGCGCCAGCGTCGGCAGATCGCCGCCCTGCTGCCGGTGGTGCCGACGGTGGCGCTCAAGGAATCGGTGCTGACGGGAACCGGCAGCACCGGAGCCGGGTTCAGTGGCGGTGGCCTGCTCGCCTCCACGGCCCTGAAGAGCGGCGTCCTGAAGGGCTTCGCCACGCTCGCACTCGCGACCGCGGGAACGGCGGGAACCTACGTCGCCACGCACGATTTTCAGGCCCGCACGGCCCAGGGCACCGCTGGCCGACCGCATCCGACGGCGGCGCCGGCGGGGGTGAGGTCCACCGTCGGCCTGCGTCCGACTGGACACACGGCGGCGGGCGACGCGCCGTCGATCGATCACGCCGCACCCGGCCCGCCTCGCTCCCGCCTCGACGCCATTCGCCTGACTGGGCTGACGGCGCCGGTCCGCGCCGGCCACAGCGTGCTGAAGCCGTTCGCCCCGCTCGTGCACAGCCGCACCAGCTTCCCGGGGAAGACCGGCTCGAGGCTGCGTACGATCGCTCCACCGGCCAGCAAAGGCAGAGCCCCGACGCGGACGATGCCGCCGGCTCCGCCGGCCGCCGCCGCCAGCACCCCCTCGGCCACGACCACCTCGTCTGCCCCAACGCTGAACCGTGCCGAGGTCAGGCCGGCAGCGGACATACCCTCCACCGGCGGGGAGAAGCCCGCGGCTCGCGCGGGCATCGCCGGCCGTCCGGGCACTGCCGACCACACGGGTATCGCTGATCACCCCAGAGGCGTCGGCAGGTCCGCGGGCGCGAGTTCGGAGACCAATGGTGCCGGCGCCTGGACGCAAAGAGGTGGCGACGCCGTCAGCCCGACGATCGGCTCTCGCGCTCCGAGCGCCGCGCCGGTCCTCCCGCCAGCTCCGGCGGTTCGCCGGCCGGCACGGCCCCGGACCAAACCCGCACCGGCGCCAGTGGCGGCGACCCGTCCGGCAGCACCGGCGAGCGCAGCGGCACCATCGGCGACTCGTCCGGTGGGGGCCCGGCCC
>JALYXK010000444.1 GCA_030947145.1 Actinomycetota bacterium | reverse complement strand
AATCGCCGTTGCGCCGAGCAGGCGAGCCGCGACAGGCGCTTTCGCGCTCGGTAGCGTGAGGTACTCCCGACCCAGATAAGGCATCTGAGCGCCGCCGACAAAGAGCACCGCCAGGTCGATAGCTCCGACCCGATCGACGATCATCCTGATCACATCGAGTGAGGCGTTGTCTCCGCTCACGTACACGCGCGGCAGGCCGTCACCGCTGAGCAGGAACCCGGTGACCTCCCCCACGAGAGGCTCGGAACCGTCGGGCCCATGTTGAGCGGGCAGCCCCATGACCGTCAGCGCGCCGGCGCCGTCGCCACGTTCGATCTGGAAGCGCTCCCAGTTCGCCAGCGGCGTCGCCGACTCCCCCAGACGCGCAGCGCCCGAGAGGGTCGTCAGGACCGCCGGAACCCCGCTCAGGAACCGGCGGCCGGAGTCGTCGAGGTTGTCCTTGTGGTGATCGTGGGAGAGCAGAACCGCGTCGAACGGCGGCAGCTCCTCCGGCGTGAGGGCGGGACTCGTCGTCTTGGTCAGCTGCACACCCGGCCGCGGCTCATAGGAACCCGGGGGATCGAAGGTGGGATCGGTGAGGAAGCGAACCCCGCCGAGCTCCAGCACGGCGGTGGGGCCACCGATCAGCGTCACGGTCACCGGTGCGCTCACCCTCGCGCCTCTTCCTGGCGAGCATCTGCCCTGGCCGGCCGCGAGATCATGGTTAGCAACCCCCTCGCACCGGCGACGGCTTCACGGAACGGCTCGGGGGATTGACCAGCGCGCGCGAGGACGTAGCCACCCTGAACAACGGCACAGATCATGCTCGCCAGCTGCTCGGGCGCTACGCTTTGCCGCAGCTCACCGCCCTCCTGTCCCTCCGCAATCAGATCGCGCAGTCGGGTTCTCAGCCACGTGAAGGTGTCCTCCAGCGGCTGGCGCAGCTCTTGGTTGGCGATGATCTCAGGATCTTGCGTGAGGCCACCGATCCGGCAGCCCCGCAGAACATCGCGTTCGCGCACCAGGTAGGCGCCGATCCGTTCAAGCGCGCCGCCGGGTCCGTCCAGGATCGCTCCGACGTCCGTTCGCAGCTCATCCGCAGAGCGGCGCACGGCAGCAACCGCAAGCTCCGGCTTGCCCTCGAAGTGGTGGTACATGCTTCCCTGCCCCACCCCGGCCCGGCGCTGAATCGCCTTCGGGCTCGTGGCGACGTATCCGCGCTCCCAGAGTAGCTCCTGCGTGCTTTCGATTAGACGCTCCTGAGCGTTCATAGTAGGATTGTACATACTACCCGGTACACTCAGGAACTGGATGGCCGACTGGCAACGAACTCACGCCCTGATCGTCGTTGACGTGCAGCAAGGCTTTGACGAGCCTTGCTGGGGCCGACGGAACAACCCCGCGTGCGAGAGCAACATCGTCGCTCTCGTGGCCGCTTGGCGCGAGCGTCAGTGGCCGGTCGTCTTCGTGCGGCACGACTCACGCAACCCCACGGCGCCACTCTCTCCCGCGGGTCCCGGAAATGCGTTGAAAGCCGTCCTCGGCGGCGAGCCGGACCTTCTGGTGGCGAAGCAGACAAACTCGGCTTTCTACGGCACACCAGATCTCCACGCGTGGCTTCAGCAGCGTGGCCTGGACGCGGTCTCGATCTGCGGGATCACCACCAACCACTGCTGCGAGACGACGGCGCGGATGGCTGGCAACCTGGGCTACGAAACCAAGTTCGTGATCGATGCGACACACACCTTCGACCGTCAAGACCTTGGCGGGGAGTGGGTATCGGCTGACGAGCTAACCCGGATCACGGCCGCGAACCTCAACGGGGAGTTCGCGACGGTGTTGGCTACCGGGCAGGTCCTGGCTGCCCTGACGCCGGGACGCGACGGCCCCCGCCGGCTCGGACGAACGGACCGGTAGAGATGCAGTCCTCGAGGAGGACAAGCGGACGCCGCCGTAGTAGTTCCTGGCGGGGTATGGGTGATCCCCATCCGAGCGTCACATTGGCCGTGGCGAGCGGGGGAACCGGGCTCGTACTTCTGGTCTTCGCGAGCGTCGTGACGACCGTTGCGCCGACGGTCGCGGCGCTGCATGCCGGCGCCAGCGGTGAGACCTGGGCGCTCAGCGGGATGAGCCTCGGGCTGGCCACGATGCTCCTCAGTCTGGGGGCGATTGCCGATGACTATGGCCGTCGGCGCGTCTTCCTGCTGTCGCTCATCGCACTCGTTGGCTCCAGCGTGATGGCCGCCGCTGCCCCTGGGATAGAGTTCTTTGTGGTCGCGCGGATCCTCCAAGGTGCCTCGGGCGCGGGGATCGTCGCGGCCAGCCTGGGACTGATCGGCCACAGCTTTCGCGACGGACCGGAACGAACACGGGCCACCGGCGTTTGGGGAGCCGCCGTAGGCGCAGGCACCGCGCTCGGCCCTCTGACCAGCGCTGGACTGCAGCTCCTCGGAGGATGGCGAGCCGGGTACTGGCTGCAGGCCGCAGGAGCCGTGCTCCTGATACCCGCAGGACTCATGCTTGCCGAGACGCGAGCGCCGACCGTCCGCCGGATCGACCTCCCAGGGGCGATCCTGTTCAGCGGGGCGATGGCCACGCTCGTGGCCGGCCTGACGCTGGGACGACAGGATTGGGGTCGCGCGTCGACGATCGGCCTTCTGCTGGCGAGCGTGCTTCTGCTCGGTGGCTTCATCGTCGTCGAACGGCGCCGGCGCGAGCCGATGATCGACCTCGCCCTGTTCCGCCGTCCCCTGTTCCTCGCCTCCGCCACTGGAGCCCTGTTCGTCGGCCTGGCTGTCGTCGCCGTTGTCAGCTTCCTGCCCACGTTCCTACAGCGCGCGCTGCATCAGTCGCTCCTGGCCTCCGCGGGAATCCTCGCCCTCTTCTCAGTGGCCGGAACGCTCGTGGCCTTTCACGTCCGGCGGCTCCCGGACCGGTTCGACTCGGGCCATCGGGTCGCCGTCGGATTCGTCTGCGGCGCTCTCGGACTGGCTGGGATCTCGGGCCTTTCACCGCACTCGACATGGGTACGCCTGGCCCCCGGACTGATCCTGCTCGGGGTGGGATATGGGTTGGCGAACGCAGCTCTCGGACGACTCGCCGTCGAGTCCGTGCCCCATCGGCGAACCGGGATGGGGAGCGGCGCCAACAACACCGCGCGATACGTCGGGGGAGCCGCCGGCGTCGCGATCATCGCCGCGCTCCTAGCGGCTGGCGATGACCGGCCCGGGGCCGCCGGTTTGGCTCAGGGGTGGAACCTCGCCAGCGCGGTCGCCGCCGGCTTGTGCCTGGCGGGCGCTGCAGTCGCCTTGGCCTGCCGGCGGGGCGAACCCGGCGCGCGGACCGACGGGCCCGGTGCTTCGTCAACGGTCCGGGCAACCGATGCGGCTCGAGGAGGGAAATCGTGATCCTGGTCAGGCGTTCTGTCGATGCTCGGCGGCGTCGTGCCGAGCGTGGGCCTTCTGTTCAAGAGTCATTGCTCCGGGGTGGTCAATTCCGGGCCATGGCGTGAGCAATAGCAAGAGGCGGGCGTCGGAACGGGCGTGTACGGCATGGCGCTCGTTAGGAGCGAATTCGACGAGCAAGCCGCTGCCGCCGCTGATGCTGTTGCCGGTAGTGGTGGTGATCTCGACCTCGCCGTCGAGCACGGTGACCCAGGCGCGTTCGTGCACTTGGTGATCGTCGAGGCTCTCGCCCGCGGGAATCGATAAGGCGATCGCTCGAGCATCGTCGGCAGAGGCGAGAATCTCGGGTGCGTACGGTCTCAGCGGCAGGTCTTTGATGCTCCAGCTGTTCATGCGATCCCTTCTTGGCCCTCGGCCCGTTAATTCGACTGATCCATTCGACTTGCCTGAAGCCTACGCCGCATCGCGGCGCCGGCCAAGCGCACCCGCTTCTGAGTCGCATCAGCGATCCCATTCCCGCATCGGCTGGCGTGGGCTGATTCACGAGCTGGCCGAGCGGAGGCTCCTTATCGCGCAGCGCCGCAGGATTGTCTCCCGGCGGGAGCGGATCAGTGCCGGCTCGTCCCGCGTTGTGATCGGAGCCGACGTCTCATGTTCCGTCAGGTTCTCGTAGGTGTCGACGAACGGTCCGGTGGGCGCGATGCGATTGCCCTGGCCCAGCATTTGGTCACAAAGGGCGGTGAGCTCACGCTCGCCTACGTGTACAGCGGCGAGACCGAGCCGACACGCGGCTCGAGCCCCGCGTTCGAAGCCGTAGAGCAAGAGCGCTCGCGCCAGCTGCTGGAGGCGGCGCGATCCGCGGCGGGCATCGAAGCCGCTTTGGCCGGGATCGGAGCCTCAACGGTTGGTCGTGGCCCTCACGAACTCGCCGAGCGACGCGGGGCCGACCTCTTGGTCGTCGGCTCGCCGAGTCGGAGCCTGTTCGGACGCGTGCTGATGGGGGACGACACCGGTCGCAGCAGCTCGCGCACGCCGCGCGCTGTCCGCTGCTCGTGCTTACCCAGTGTGTGCGAGCCGGCCATGGCACACGATTCGGACAAAGCCGAGCCGGCGCGCGCCGCCTTGATGACGTGACGGTGCTTCACAGCGAGGACCGTCTCTACGTCGCCGCGCCGTCAGTCCGGCATCGTTGCGGAGCTGTGTCACAGCGGCACGGTTGTCGTGTAGCGGTCGGGATGGTTGGAGAAAGCGGCGACGCAATGCAGTGAACAGAACGTGTACTCACGGCCGTGGTGAGTGAGCACGCCGGCTCGGCGTGCGGGGTCGATCGCCATCAGGCAGCGGCGAGATCGGCAAAACAGGAAGGTCTGCATGTCAGCCGGATCGGCCCAAGCCCGCGTCTACGAGGTCTTGCACCCCGTCAAGCGGGAACGAGCCCGCTCAGAGGCGTAGCGAACCAGCTTCGAGCGCGAGTTCAAGCGCAGCTTCCGCTGAATGTGCGCGCGGTGAGTCTCGATCGTGCGCACCGATAGGAACAGCTGCTTCGCGATCTCGGCATTGGTATGACCGAGAGCGATCAGCCGAAGTACGTCGATTTCGCGATGCGACAGGTCGTCTGGCGGGCCGGCAGGCTCCGCAGCGAGACGAGCGCCCAGACGGGGGTTCAGATAGCCCTCACCAACCGCTGCTCGACGCACCGCCTCGACCAACTCAGTATCCGCGGCATCCT
>JALYXK010000440.1 GCA_030947145.1 Actinomycetota bacterium | reverse complement strand
CCAGAGCACGTAGGCGGCGCCGGCCACGGCCAGCGCGGCCAGGACCTTGATCCGCAGCAGCACCGTCGGCCAGGCGTGGTGGACGAGCACGTTGCAGAACGGGCAGCTCGCGAACGCGGGGCTGTTGGACCGCGGGTGCTGGGCGCGGTTGACGCCGCGCAGGAAGTGGCCGGAGCCCCAGTACTCGGGCAGGAACCACAGCACCGGGATCAGCACGAACAGTCCGATCACCAGCTTGCGCGCCTCGGGATCCTTCCAGAACAGCCACAGCCCGTAGGGACCCCAGAACAGCCAGATCTCCGGCCGGTCCAGGGCGGCCAGGAACCCGATCGCGAAGGCCTGGCGGGGATGGCCGTCGAGGTGGCGGTCGACGGCGATCAGCGCCGCCGCGGCCATGAAGCCCTCGGAGTAGCCCAGCGCGTTGTCGCTGATGAAGCCGCTGGAGAACAGCAATCCGAGCGTGGCGATCGACCCGGCCAGCACCGCCGGGGCGTAGGCCACCAGGCGCTCGGACAGGCTCGCTTCGCCGGCCGGCCGACCGCCGATCCAGTAGGTCAGCCGGAACGTGACCTTGAACACCATCGCGGCGGCCATCGCCGCGCCGGCCCGGGCGAGGATCAGCCATAGGTTCGGCTCGGCCTTGCCGAAGATGGCGAAGATCGTGGTGAAGATCACCGGCAGCGGCTTCCAGGTCGGACCGCCGGTCGTCTTCAGGTTGAGATGGATGATCTCTCGGCCCCAGACCAGCCACGCCCACGGGTCGTAGCTGGGGGTCGAGGGGATCAGCAGCGAGAGGATCCCGATGATCAGCGCGGCGCCCGCCAGCACTACCAGCAGGCGGCCGCCGCTGAACCACCTGACGATCGTCGCGGGGGCGGTGGCGGAGGTGGCACTGCGCTCATGGGCGCTGAGCTCTGCGGTCGGAACGGACACGGTTCGAATTCGTGGCTCAGCCTGAGACGCCGAGGGCGGTGCAGATCTCGACGGTCTGCAGCAGGCTGTCCGTGCCCTGGTTCGGGAACAGCAACGCGCTGCCGATTATTTCGGCGCCGGGAAACCTGGCGTCGATCTGATTGGCCTGGGCGTTGCCGGGGGTGGGCGAGAAGGCGATCAGGGGTCCGATCCCGGCCGCCCCGATCTGGATCTCGGTCGGGGTCGGTTCGCTGACCGGCAGTTTGTGTTGCTGCAGGCAGGCCAGGTGCTTCGTACGCGGGTCGTCGGTCTTGGCGTGCACGCCCGGCGCTCCGGGGCGCACGGAGGCCGCCGAGCCGGCGATCGGCTTGCTGGTGGAGCCGCACGCGGACAGAGCGAGCGCGGCGAGCACGACCGCGCCCAGCCTCAACGCCGCTGGTCCGCGCCACCCGGCGGGCTTCGCAGAGGACATGCCGCGAGAGCGTAGAGGATTGGTGCCTGGCCGTTCTCTACCCTAGGGCCGCGTGATCGCGTTCGCCATGCTGCACGGACCGGTGGCCAAGCTGGGCGTGGTCGCCGTCGCGGTGCTGGCGGCCGGGGCGATCCTCATCGGTCAGCCGCGGGCCCGAGCCGCGGCGATGCTGGGAGCCCTGGTGCTGGCCCCCATGCTGCTGCTGGCCGACATCTGGCATTCGCCCCAGCTGAGCGTCGTGCATCGCCATCCGCTGGTTGCGCTGGGCGGCGCGGCGGTGGGACTCGTGGTGATCGGGGCTCTGGCCGTTGTGATCAGGCGGCGGGTCTGGCTGCTCGCACCGCTGGCCGTGCTCGCGCTGCCGTTCCGCGTGCCGATCGCCTCGGGTGGCTCGACCTCCAATCTGCTCGTGCCGCTGTACCTGGTCGTCGCCGCGGGCGCACTCGCGGCGATCGCCCCGGCGTTCGGCTGGTTTACTCAGCGCCGGGAGGAGCCGGTCTGGCGCGACGAGCGCGAGCGCGAGCTCGAGCGGGCGGAGCGAGAAGTAGCTCGCAGATCGGGCCTCACCTACCCCGAGCCCGTTGTCGCCCACCGCGCCGGGCCCGAGGTGTGGGTCGAGCGTCTGCTGGTGGTCTATGTCGTGCTTTACGCGATCCAGGCCGTGTACTCATCGGACTTCGAGAAGGCCCTGCAGCAGATGGTGTTCTTCTACGTCCCGTTCGCGCTGCTGTTCTCGCTGCTGCGGCGGCTGGCCTGGACGCGATGGCTGGTCATCCGGTGTCTGCAGGTCGTCGTCGGGCTGGCCGTGGTGTTCGCCGCGATCGGATTCGTCGAGTACGCGAGCAAGACCCTGCTGCTGAATCCCAAGCTGGTCGCGGCGAACGACGTGCACGCGTACTTCACGGTCAATTCGGTGTTCTTCGACCCCGACATCTTCGGTCGGTTCCTGGCGCTGGTGATGATCTGGCTCGCCGCGGTGCTGCTGAACGCCCGCGAGCCACGGCTGCAGATCGGCTCGACCCTGGTGCTGGCGATTCTCTGGGGCGGCCTGGTGCTCACGCTCTCCCGCTCGAGCCTGGGCGCGCTGCTGGTGGGCTTGGCCACACTGGCCGCGTTGCGCTGGAAGGCCTGGCCGGTGATCACCGCCGCGGCGCTGGTGGTCGTGCTCGGCGGGGCGGCGCTGGCCATCTCCCCCAAGACGTTCGGCCTCAACCAGGGGCTCAACGGCGCCTCGAGCGGGCGGGCGAACCTGGTCACGGGAGGAATCGAGCTGTTCGGCGACCGGCCGGTGTGGGGCTTCGGCTCGGGTTCGTTCGTCAGTCAGTACAAGGCCCACCACCCGCACAGCTCCAAGACGCTGTCGGCGTCGCACACGATCCCCATCACGATTGGCGCCGAGCAGGGCCTGATCGGCGAACTCGCCTACATCGCGCTGGTGCTGGTCGCGCTGCTCGCGCTGCTGCGAGGCTCGGGCGCGGACCCCGTCCGGGCAGCGATCGCGGCGGCCTTCATCGCGCTCGTCTTCCACACGATGCTCTACGCCGACTTCCTCGAGGACCCGATCACCTGGGTCCTGCTCGGAGTGGGCAGCGCGCTGGCGCCCGGCCGGCCCGACGAGGGTCTCGCCGCTCGCGAGCGCGCCGGCGGATCGGACGCCATTCCGGCCTAGATCGCGGCGGCGGCGCCGTTGGGGGTCAGGAGCGCCGAGAGGTCTCGGTAGTCGTCGGCCGCGATCGCGTTCGGGACCTCGAGTCGCGCCTCCGCGAGCAGGTCGCACAACTCGAGCTCGAACGGCGGCAGGTGCATCAGCAGGAGCCGGTCGATCCCCGCCTGCCCGGCGACGTGCGCGGCCTGGGCGGCGGAGGAGTGAATCTCGGGGTGGCGCGGATGGGCCGTGGTGTACCAGGCCTCGTGGGCCAAGACCCGGCAACCCCGGGCGAAGGCGGCGGAGTCGGCGTCGTAGGCCGTGTCGGTGATCCAGGCCAGCTCGTCGTCGAAGCGCAGCCCCAGCGTCGGCACCGAATGTCGGTCCTGGCGGCGCACGGCCATCCGCATCCCGCTGAAGTCGATTTCCTGATCGGGCAGGTCGCGCACGTCGATCGCCTGATCCTCGAGGGGAATGGGATGAAACGGCTCGTGGGAGACGGCGTCTAGCAGCGCGCGGGTGCTGGTGCTGTAGAGGAGTTGACCGGGACCCCACACGGTCTTCTGCTCGCAGGCCCGCAGCGCGGCGGGCAGGTAGGCCAGCCCGGCGACGTGGTCGAGGTGGAAATGCGTGAGCACGATGTCGAGCCGGCGGATCCCGTCGAGCAGCGACGGGGTCTCGACCAGCCGCCCGACCCCGGTGCCCGCGTCGATCAGCACCGCGTGCTCGCCCCGCCGAAGCAGGGCACACGCCGTCTGACGACCGTGGGCGGGGAACCAGCCTCCTCCGCCGAGGATCGTCAGTGCGTCGGGCATCCCAGGGACACTAGATCTGCCGGCGCCGCGGTTCCGTGCGAGAAGTCACGCAGCGCGTATCGACCAGCTGACCAACAAGCTGTAATGCGCCTGTCGCAGTTTCGGTCCAGATCCGGCTACGGTTCGCGCCGGTCGATCCCGCTGGCCACGCGCAGCAGGAGCGCGTGCAGCTGCTCGCGCTCGCTCTCGTCCAGCGGCGCGAGCAGGTCGGCCTGGGCGCTCTTGGCAAGCTCCCGGCCGGCGGCCAGCGTGCGTCGCCCGGCCGGTGTCACGTGCAGCGCGTGGGCGCGGCGGTCGCTGGGATGGCGGTGGCGTTCGACCAGGCCCCGCGCCTCGAGCTCGTCGATCGTGGCCACCATCGAGCTGGGGTCGATCCCCACCGACTGGCCCAGCGCGTGCTGGGAGATCGCGCCCTCCGCGTCGAGGACGTTGAGCGCGCCCCACATCCGGACGTTGAGCCCGACCGACTCGATCCGTTCGGCGAACCGCTTCTGGGCGATGCCGCCGATCTTGCTGAGCAGAAACCCGGTGTGACGGGACAGCGCGCGATGGAGCGTGCGCGGCGGCCCTGGGAGCTGAGCGCTCATCGTCAGAAACATTGTACAACGCACGATGGACGACAAGAATCATTTGTGCTACAAACCATCCGCAGCACACAGTATTGATCGAACGAACGTCCGCGTCCAGGGAGCCAACCGACGATGATGACTTCTACCACCCGCTGGGTTCTGGCCCACAAACGAATCGTGGCGGTCGCGTGGATCCTGATCACGCTCGTGGGGATCGCCTCGGTGGGCGCCTCGACCAACGCCTTCAGCAAGAAATTCTCCGTTCCCGGTCGGGAGGGCTTTCTCACCAACGACCGGATCGCCCGGATCTACCACACCGGCGGCAACTACGCCCCGCTGGTTCCGGTGGTGACGCTGCCGGCCGGTACGCCCGTGTCCTCTCCCACGGTGCGCGCCGGCCTGCAGCAGATCGAGTCGAAGCTCCGGGCGGCGATTCCCGGCGCGCGCACCGCCTCGTTCGCCAGCACCGGCAACCGGGCCTTCGTCTCGGCCGACGGCCGGACCACCTTCGTCCTCGTCTATCCGCCACCGGACAACGAGTCGTTCGGCAACAACACCAAGGCGGCCAAGCAGGCCACGGCCGTGCTGTCCGGAGACACGATTGCCGGGGCGCCCGTGCACGTGACCGGATTTGACGCGCTGGCCAATCAGACCGGCGGCGGCGGGGGACCCGGGGTTCTGCTCGAGTCGGTCCTGGGCGGCCTGGGGGCGCTGGTCGTGCTGGGCTTCGTGTTCGCCTCGCTCCTGGCCTTCGTGCCGCTGCTGATGGCGATCGTCTCGATCATGACCACGTTCCTCGTGCTCTGGGGACTCACCGCCCTCACCGACGTCTCGATGATCGTCGAGTTCCTGGTGGCCCTGATCGGCCTCGGAGTGGCGATCGACTACGCCCTGTTGATCGTGGTCCGCTGGCGCGAGGAGCGCGCCCACGGCTACGAAGGCGAGGAAGCCGTCGTCCGCGCGATGGAGACCGCCGGCCGCGCCGTGGTGTTCAGCGGCACGACCGTGGCCATCGGGCTGCTGGCCATGATCGTCCTGCCGCTGCCGTTCCTGCGCTCGATCGGCTACGCGGGGATGCTGATCCCGCTGATCAGCGTGATCGTCGCGGTGACGCTGCTGCCGATCGTGCTGGCCAAGATCGGCGGCCGGCTCGACTGGCCCCACATTCGCAACGACGACAAGGCCAGTCGCAGCTGGACGTCGTGGGCCCGGCTCGTCGTGCGCCGGCGCTGGGTGGCCGCGGTGGGCGCCGTCCTGGTACTGGCCGCGCTCGTCGTCGCCGCCACCTCGCTGCAGCCGGGCTCGCCGAACGCCGACACCCTGAGCAAGAAGGGCGACGCGCGCCTCGGCCTGGTCGCGCTCGAGCGCTCGGGCATCGGCCCGGGCGCGCTGCAGCCGATCGAGGTGGTGAGCGCCGCCGGGAGCCAGGCCGGCCACGTGGCCACCGTGCTCGGCGACGTGCCCGGGGTCCACGGCGCCGTGGCCGTGACCGGCCCCCAGTGGCAGCGCGGCGACACCGCGATCGTCGATGCGATCCCGGTCGCCGACGGCTCGACGGGGGCCGGACGGGACACCATCACCAAGGTCAAGGGCGCGGCCCACGGAGTCGCCGCCGACGTCCGCGTCGGCGGCCTGGGGGCGGAGAACGCCGACTTCGTCTCGGCGATCTACGGCAGCTTCCCAGTGATGATCGCGTTGATCGCGGTCCTGACCTTCCTGCTGCTGGCGCGGGCCTTCCGCTCGCTGTTGCTGCCGCTGAAAGCGGTGATCCTGAACGTGATCAGCGTGGCGGCGGCCTGGGGCGTGATCACGCTGGTCTGGCAGCAGGGTCACGGCTCAAACGTGCTCTGGGGAATCGCGGCCACCCACTCGGTGACCGCCTGGATCCCCTTGATGGTGTTCGCGTTCCTGTTCGGGCTGTCGATGGACTACGAGGTGTTCATCCTCTCGCGGATGCGCGAGGAATACGACCGGACGGGATCGACCGACGGCGCGGTGATCACCGGGATCGGGCGGACCGGCCGGCTGGTGACCAGCGCCGCGCTGATCCTGTTCCTGGCCTTCGTGTCGATGTCCGCCGGCCCCGAGACCGACGTCAAGGTGTTCGCCACCGGGCTGGCCGCCGGGATCCTGCTTGACGCCACGCTGATCCGGGCGCTGCTGGTCCCCGCCGTCGTGTCGCTGTTCGGCCGCTGGAACTGGTGGTTGCCCGCGGCCCCGGCCCGCTGGCTGCGAGTTGAGCCTTCGCTGCCACCGCGCACGGCCCCGGAGGGCGCGGGCAGATAGCGCGCCGCCGGGGAATCCCCGACAATCCGGCGGATGCTGCGGACAGGAGCGGTTTGCGCGCGCTGATTCTGGCGATGCTGGGGGTGGCCACCGGCGGCGGAGCGGTCAGCGGCGCTCCTGCGCCGCAGGCCACGGCAGGCGGCATTCCGGTCTCGGCGGCGAAGCTGCTGGGCCAGCGCATCATGGTCGGACTCCCCGGCACGATGGCCGGCTCCGG
>JALYXK010000407.1 GCA_030947145.1 Actinomycetota bacterium | reverse complement strand
TACTGCCTGAGGAGCTCGAGCGTCTCCTCGTCGCCGACGCACTCGGCGATCGTGCGCTTGCCCAGCCCCCGGGCGATGTCGACCACCGACTTCACGACCAGCTGGTTGACGTGGCTCTCTGGCAGCTGGCGGATGAACTCGCCGTCGATCTTCACGTAGTCGAAGACCATGTGCTTGAGGTAGTAGAACGACGCGAACCCGGCGCCGAAGTCGTCGAGCGCGAACTCGCAACCGAGATCCGCGAGCTGGTGGGCGAACCGCCGCGCGCGGTCGACGTTGACGATTGCCGCGGTCTCGGTCACCTCGACGCACAGGCCGCAGCCGTCGATCCCGGCGTTGCGCAGCTCGCCGGCCACGAAGTCCGGCAGCTTGGGGTCGGTCACCGACTTCGCCGACAGGTTGACCTCGAGATGCAGGGGGCTCCCGGCGTGCTTGTGCTGGGCGAGCAGCTCGATCGCCTGCCCCAGCACCCAGCGGTCGATGGCCTGGATCAGGTCAAAGCGCTCGCCGACGTACAGGAACGTGCCCGGCGGGATCAGGTCGTCGTTCTCGCCCCGCATCCGGATCAGCAGCTCGTGCCGGGGAACCTCGTCTCCGTTGAGCGCGAGAATCGGCTGGGCGTGGAGCACGAACCGGCTCTCCTCCAGCGCGTCACGGATCCGATCGGCCCAGGCGAGCCGGGCCTGCATCCGCACCTGGCGGTCCTGGGCCGAGTCGTAGACCACGACCCGGTCGCGTCCCGCCTCCTTGGCGTCGTACATCGCGATGTCCGCCTCGACGAGCTTCTCCTCCCCGCTCAGCGCCTCCCCCTCGAGCAGGGCCACGCCGATGCTCGCGCTCACACGCCGCGGGGGCTCAGTGCCGTGGCTCAGCATGCCCTCGGCGGGCCCGTCGCCGATCCGCGCGTGCTCGCGCAGCGCGACGAGCAGGGTCTCGGCGACCTTCACGGCCTCCTCACGGCCGACGCCGGGCAGGATCACCGCGAATTCGTCGCCGCCGAGGCGGGCGATGGTGTCGGTCCCGCGCAGCCGGTCGACGAAGATCCGCCCGGCCTGCGCGATCAGCTCATCGCCGACCGAATGGCCGAGGGTGTCGTTGACGTATTTGAAATGGTCGAGGTCGATGGCCAGCACGGCCCCGCCGCTGTCGTAGCGCGAGACCCGCGCGAGCTCGCGCTGGAGCTCGTGCTCGAAGCGCCGGCGATTGAACGTGCCGGTCAGCGGATCGTGGTCGGCGAGGTATTGCAACTGGCCCTCGAACCGTTTGCGCTCGGTGATGTCGTGCAGCTGCGCGAGGAAGTGCCGAGGCTCCCCGTTGGCATCGTGGACGACCGCGACGCTGAGGTCGACCGGGACGGGATGGCCGGCGGCGTGGATGTAGCGCCGCTCAGCGCGGTAGCGGGTGATCTCCCCCTGGATCAGCCGCCGAAGCTCGATCTCGTCGTCGGGCACTTCCTCTGGATGCATGATCGAGGCGAACGTGGTCGCCTCGAGCTGGTCCCGCGAGTAGCCGATGATGTCGCACAAGGCGCGGTTGACCTCGAGCAGGCGTCCGTCGAGCGAGGCCACGGCCATCCCGACCGGCGCCGCCTCGAACGCCGTGCGGAAGCGCTCCTCGGCCTCGCGCAGCGCGGCCTCGGCGGCCTTGCGCTCGCTGATGTCCCGAATCGTGCTGGAGACGAGCAGACCCTGATCGGTCTGCAACGGCCCGAGGCTGATCTCCACCGGGAACTCGCTGGCGTCCCGGCGGCGGCCGAGGAGCTCGTGGCTGCCGCCCATCGGCCGCGCGTGGGCGTCACGCAGGTAGCCCCTGAGATGCTCTCGGTGGGCACTGCGCAGCCGATCCGGGATCAGCGCGGCGATGTTCTGACCGATGATCTGCTTGCGCGGCCAGCCGAACAACCGCTCGGCCTGGGCGTTGACCAGCTGGATGTGGCCGTGCCAGTCGACGATCACCATCGCGTCGGGCGCCGCCTCGAGCAGCGCGCGGAACTTGCGCTCGGAGCCGGCGACGAGCTGGTCGCGGCGGAGCAGGCGGGCCAGGATCCGCCGGTAGCGGCGGCCGGCCCGCGCCGTGAACGCGTGCCAACTCAGGGCAAGCCAGCGGACGATCTCGCCAACCGTTCCCATCTAGTTCTTAGAGCATCGAGGCTACGTCGAGCATTTACCATCTATCGGCAGCTGCGGCGGGCGTCTGCAGCCCGTGCCGCCGACGGGTTCACCAACGCTGCTCGTACCCGCTGGTCAGCCGGGCATCCGGCTGGCGCCACTCGGGCTCCCGCTCGAAGTGCTTGGCCAGATTGCGCTGGCGGAAATAGCGGAAGATCGGGCCATAGGTGAAGCGCTGGACGTTGGCGGCGGTGTTGCCCCAGCGGTCGGGCTCCATGAACGGCGTGAACTTGTCGGGAAACCCCGGCATCGTGCAGGCGATGCAGATTCCGCCGACGTTCGGGCACCCACCGACCCCGGCCACCCAGCCCCGTGTGGGCACGTTGCACTTGGCCACCGGTCCCTTGCAGCCGAGCTTGACCAGGCAGCGCGGGTCCGAGCCGTACTCGGTGGCGAAGTTGCCCTGCTCGGTGAACCCGGCCCGGTTGCAGCTTTCGCGGGTCGTGCGCCCGAACAGCCACGTGGGCCGCAACTGGGCGTCGAGCTCGGGTGCCGGACCGCTTCCGCTGAGGTGGACCGCCACTCGGAGCAGGACCTCGGTCATGTTGTCGGGCTGGGCGGGACAGCCGGGAACGCAGACGATCGGCAGCCCTGCGCTCGTCTTCCAGCTCCAGCCCAGATAGTCGGGCAGGCCCATCGCGCCGGTCGGGTTGTTTTTCATCGCCGGGACGCCGCCATAGGTGGCGCAGGTTCCCATCGCGATCACCGCCCCGGCCTTCGGCGCGAGCCGGTCGATCCAGTCGTTGACCGGGATCGGCTGGCCGGTCTCCGGGCTGGTGCCGAACCCCGACCAATGGCCGTCGCCATTGATCCGCTCGTTGCCGAGCGCCCCCTCGAGCACGAGGATGAACGGGTCGAGCCGGCCGGATTCAGCGTCGTACCACGCCTGCATGAACTCATCGCCGACCTGGTAGGCCAGCAGCGGGCTGTGCAGGATGATCCGCGGCGTGCCCGGCAGCGACTGGCCGAGCAGGTCCTCCAGCGACGGCGAGGTCGCCGAGGTGATCGCCACCGACTCGCCGTCGCAGCCGAGACCGCCGGCCATCCACAGGACGTGCACGGCCATGGCCTCCCGCTGCTTGTGCTGCGCGTAGGCGTCCTTCTGCATTCGCTCCCCTATCGGCCGCAAACCTCCTGACCTTCAATCCACTTTCTAGGCTAGCCCTCGGTCCAGACGCGCTTACACCGCGGGCGAGGCACAGCCGCGTCACGTAGGCCAACTCGAGCCCGCCGCTGACCGGACTCGAGCACGATGTGATCGGAGTGGGTCTGGAGCAACTCGACATAATGCGCCGTCGAGTAGGTGGCCCCGAACTCGTAACTGCGAACCTCCGGGCGCGATCACTCCGCCGCTACCCCAGGACGGCCTCGACGACTAGCCCCGGCGGCTGTTGGCGGCCGCGCCGCGGGTGATGAGCTTGACCGAGGTCGACGGCGCCGGCGGGAGGGTCCCGCGCGAGTATTGCCGGGCGACGTCGGAGAGCACCTTCAGCATCGTCTTGGCGGCGGGCGCGACGCCGGGGCCGGAGCTGGTCGCCGCCACCACCTTGCGCTCGGGGCTGTGGGGGGCCAGCGCCCGTACGACGATCCCCGCGTGGACTCGCTCCAGCGCCAGGCGCGGGATCACGGCGACGCCCACGCCGGCCGCCACCAGTCCCTGGACGGTCTCGTAGTCATCGCTCTCGAAGGTCACATGAGGCTCGAACCCGGCCGCCACGCACGATCTGACCACGTGGCGCGCGCACGGGCTCGAGGCTGAGGTCTGGACCCAGTCCTCCTGCCGCAGATCCTCCAGCGTCAACTCGGGCTTGCCGGCCAGCGCGTGCTCGGCCGGCAGCACCACGTGCATCGGATCCTGCAGCAGCGTCACCGAGCGCAGGCCCGAGGTCGTCCGCTCGCGCACGCCCGGGAAGTCGAACAGCAGCGCGAGGTCGAACTCCCCCGCTCGCAGGCGCGGAGCGATCTCCTCGGGCTCGCCTTCGGCCAAGGTCAGCGCCACGTCGGGATGCCGCTCCCGAAAGGTGGCCACGGCCAGCGGCATCAGGGTCGCGCCGGCCGAGGGGAACGAGGCGACCCGGAGCCGCCCGCCGCGCACCCCGAGCACCGCCGCGAGCTCGTCCTCGGCGGCCTGGACCTGCGCGAAGATCGACTCGGCGTGCTCGACCAGCGTCGCCCCCGCGGCGGTCGGCCGGACGCCGCGCCGGTCGCGGATCACCAACGTCGCCCCGGTCTCCGCCTCGAGCCGGGCGATGGCCTGCGAGACGGCGGACTGCGTATAGGAAAGCGACTCGGCGGC
>JALYXK010000388.1 GCA_030947145.1 Actinomycetota bacterium | reverse complement strand
GCCGTGACCGAGGCGACCTCCAGACCGATCCGGCGCGGGCCGCCGGCGTCGCGGCCGTGCACCAGCATCAGACCCGACATGGCCTGGACCGCCGCCTCGCTGCCCCGTCGATCACCGACCTGCGCCGGCCCGTACCAGGAGAGGTCGACCTCGAGCTCGAGCCCGTCCCAGTCCAGGACCAGCTCGCCATCGGTTGACCGGTCAGCGACGCTGGCCCCGAGCGGGGCCAGGCGGCGCGCGCAGGTCTGCAGCGCCAGCGCCGGGCCCCTCAGTGCGACGGCCACCTGAGCTATGTCCTCGCCGGGCTGATCATGGCGTCAGCCGGTCCGGACCGCGAAACAGGTAGGTCACCTCGCGGACGTCGACCACGCCGAGCATGCTCATCAGCATCCGGGTCAGCCCGAGCCCGAAGCCCCCGTGGGGCGGGCAGCCGAACTTGAAGAAGTCCAGATAGGGCCGGATGTCCTCGATCGGGAGGTCGCGCGCGATCGCCTGCGCCGTGAGCCGGTCGTGGCGATGCTCGCGCTGGGCGCCGGAGGTTATCTCCAGCCCCCTCCAGAGGAGGTCGAAGCTCCGGGTCTCGACGGAGTCGTCCTCACAGCGCATGTGGTAGAAGGGCCGGCTCCGGTCGGCGTAGTCGGTGATGAAGACGAACTCGTGGCCGTGCTCGCGGGCGACGTACTCGGCGAGGCGGAGCTCACCCTGGGGATCGAGGTCATCCTCCGGCTGCGGCTCCGCGTTCGGATCGCTCGCCTCGACGATCTCCTTGGCCTCGGGAAGCGTCAGCCTGGGAAACGGAGCATCGGGGACCCCCAGCTCGGTGCCGAACCAGCGCCGGACCTCCGCCCCGTGCTGCGCCCGCGCGGCCGCGATCACCCGCCGCAGCATCTCCTCCTCGAACGCCATCAGCTCCTCGTGGGAGTCGATCCACGACATCTCGACGTCGACGCTCGTGAACTCAGTGTCGTGGCGGCTGGTCGGCTCGGGTTGGGCCCGGAAGACGGGTCCGATCTCCAGCACGCGGTCGAACCCGGCCGCCATCGCCATCTGCTTGTAGAACTGCGGCGACTGGGCCAGGTACGCGCGCCGATCGAAGTAGGCGACGGGGAACAGCTGGTCGCCGGACTTGTTAGGGATCGGCCGCAGCTTGGGTGAGTGCAGCTCCAGGAAGTGCTCCTCGTCGCAGAACGCCCGTAGCGCGCGCTCGGCAGTGCTCTGCACCTCGAAGATCAGCCGGTTCCTGCGACTGCGCAGATCCAGGTAGCGCCAGTCCAGGCGCTGCTCGCGCGAGGACTCGTCGGTGAGCGGCAGCGGCTCGGCGGCGGCGCCCGACACCTCGAAGCGCTCGACGGTCACGCGCACGCCGCCCCCAGGAGCCGCCTCGACCGTGCCCACCGCCTGGATCGCCGACTCCACCACCAGCCCCGCCATCTCGTCCTCGAGCATCAGCTCGGCGAGCCCCGTATGGTCACGCAGCACCACGACCGGACCCTCCACCACGGTCTGGAGCTCGTGCGCCCAGCCGCACAGCCGCACCCGCGTCCCCCGGTGGCGGCCGAGGTCGGCCACGAGCGTCCGGGGGGGCATCAAGAGGAGCCCGCGCCGATCGCGGCAGCCGACAGCACGGTGGCCAGCTCGGCCACCGTCGGGTGGTCGAACACCGTGGTCGGAGTCAGCCCGACGCCGAAGCGGTCGCCGAGCCTGGCCGCCACCTGCGCCGCCGCCAGCGAATGTCCGCCGAGATCGAAGAAATCGTCGCCCAACCCGAAATCGGCACGTCCGAGCACCTCCTGCCAGACGGCGAGGACGTCGGCCTCGATCTCGCCACGTGGGGCCTCCGGCGCCGGCGCTGCCGGAGGCGCGGCGAAGCGCTCGCGCAGCTCGCGCTTGACGACCTTGCCGGAGGCGTTACGCGGCAGCGACTCCACGAAGAACACGCGATGAGGGACCTTGTGCTCAGCGAGCCGGTCGCGGACCACTGCCTGCAGCTCACGCGCCGGGGTGGACGTTCCCACGACGACGGCGGCGGCGACGTCCTGGCCCAGGACGTCGTGCGGCACGCCGAACACCGCCGCCTCGAGCACGGCGGGATGCTCGTAGAGCACGTCCTCCACCTCGACCGAGGAGACGTTGAGGCCTCCGCTGATGATCACGTCCTTGCTGCGATCGACGAGATGGAGACACCCGTCGGCGTCGCGGAATCCGACGTCGCCGGTGCGCAGCCAGCCGCCAGCGAAGGCGGCGGCGGTGGCCTCCGGATCGCGGTAGTACTCCCGTCGCGGCGAACCGGGGCGTCGCAGCCAGACCTCTCCGGCCTCGCCTACAGGAACGTCGGCTCCCGCCTCGTCCACCACCCGCAGCTCGGTGTCTC
This sequence comes from Actinomycetota bacterium, assembly GCA_030947145.1. GTDB lineage: Bacteria > Actinomycetota > Thermoleophilia > Solirubrobacterales > Solirubrobacteraceae > Palsa-465. The sequence continues at coordinate 4,505 of JALYXK010000388.1, read as the reverse complement.
CGACCGGACGCCCGACCGCGTGGGGCCGAGCCGGGTCGTGGTGCATCAGCGTTCGTGCGCCGCCCGACTCGGTGAGCGCGTAGGCGTTGAACAACTCGGCCCCGGGGAAGACGGCAGCGAGCTGCGCCCATAGTCCCGCGGGTGCCGGCGCCGAGGACAGGGTGACCCGGTCGACCGAGGAGAGGTCGAAGTGGGGCGCCGTCCCCGACGCGACCAGCATCTGCGCCATCGCCGGGACGAGCTGTAGGCGCCTGATCCGCCGCTGCGCGACCACGGCACACAGCCGCTCGGGGTCGAAGGACGGCAGGACCACTGCCGTTGTCCTGCGGCGCAGCGGCATGCGCACGCACTCCTGCCCGGCGTTGGTGCCGATCGGGAAGGCGTGCAGGAAGGACGCCTCGCCCTCCGGCGCGGGCGGCAGGTCGTGCCCGAGGATGCTCGCGTGCGTGCACGCCACTCCTTTCGGGCGCGCGGTGGTGCCCGAGGTGTAAATGATCTCCGCCAGCTCCGTGGCCGGCGCTGGAGCCTCCAGGTCCTCGTCGTGTTGTCCGGCGGCGTCCACCTCGGGCGGCTCCAGCACGCGGCAGCCCGGGAGGGGGGGAAGGAGGTCCGTGAGCTCGCCCGGGCGCAGGACCATGCCGATACCGGCGTGCTCGACGACGTGCAGGAGCTCGCGCGCGGAGAAGCGTGGCGAGCACGGCACCGCCACCGCGCCGGCTCGATGGGCCGCCAGATAGCAGACCGCGTAATCGGTCCACCATCCGTTGTCGAAGAACAACCCGATCCGGTCGCCTGGGGAGACTCCGAGGCGGGCGAGCCCGCGGGCGAGCCCGCCGGAGCGCTGCTGCCAGGCGCGGTAGGTGAGACTCTGGGGCGATCGTCCGGACGACGTCGCGGCGTCCACAACGAGCGCGACGTGCTCGGGGTTCGCCCGCACCCGCGCCGCAAGGAGATCGGGAACCCGCACCGTCGCTGACATCCTCAATCGACGCTACCACAGGGCACGCCGCCTCGGTGGGTGACACATGGTGACCACGCTGTGTTAGGTTCGGACGATGCCCGGAGAAGGCCGCCTTCGCGTGCTCTGCACCTGTTTGCCGGGAATCGGACACTTCCTGCCCATGCTGCCGCTGGGGCGCGCTCTTCTCGACGCGGGGCACGAGGTCGAGTTCGCGACCGCCGGCGAGTTCCTGCCCTACATCGAGAAGCACGGCTTCGCGGTATTCCCGGCCGGCCTGAGCCTGCCGGAGCAGATGCAGCAGGCAGCCCAGCGCTTTCCGGAGCAGCACGCGCTACCGGCGGGCAAGGAGCGCTTCTGCTCGTTCGTTCCCCGCATGCTCGCCGGCGTCGCCGCACCGGCCCGGGCGGCGGACCTCGTGCCGATCGTCCGCGGGCAGCGCCCTGACGTCGTCGTCCACGACGAGACGGACTTCGGCGCGCCCGTAGCCGCCGCGGTCGCCGGCATACCCTACGCCGAACACAGCGTCGCGATCTTCCGTCCCCTGGAGGCGGCTCGGGTGGCGCGGGAAACGATCCTGCCGCTGTGGGAGGAATGGGAGGTCGAGCTCGGTCCGTTCGGGGGGCTGTTCCAGTACCTCTATCTCGACGTCTGCCCGCCCAGCCTGCAGTCACGGGAGATCGACCAGATCGACGTCGCCCACCCGATGACCAACGCGCGCCTGGGCGCCGGGGCGCAGGCGCCACCGGCATGGATCGACGACCTGCGTCCGGTGCCGACGGTGTACGTCAGCCTGGGCACGCTGTTCAACCAGGATCCCCACGTGTTCGCCGTGATCCTCGAAGGGCTGGGGGATGGTGATCTCAACGTGATCGTGACGGTCGGCGCGGATCAGGATCCCGCCCGGCTGGGCCCGCAGCCGGCCCACGTGCACATTGAGGGGTTCATCCCCCAGTCCGCGCTGCTGCCCCGCTGCGACGTCGTCATCAATCAGGGGGGCACCGCGATCTTCGAGATCCTCGCCCACGGACTCCCGATGCTCGTCCTCCCGCGGGGTGCCAACCAGTTCGACAACGCCGAGGCGTGCGTGGCCGCGGGCGTGGCCCGCAGCCTGCTTCCGGACGAGGTCACCGCCGATGCCGTCCGGGCGGCGGTGCGGGCTTTGCTGCACCAGCCGTCCTACCGCGAACGCGCCCGGCTGGTGGCGGGCGAGATCGAGGCGATGCCCGGCCCCGAGCACGGCGTCCGGCTGGTGGAGCAGCTCGCGCGTGAGCGGCGACCGCTGACGCACGCCGCAGCCCGATCGTGACCGACCGCGCGCCGAACCCGGTCAGCGCGGGGGAGCTCGACGAGCGGCTGGCCCCGAGCCTGCGGACCGAGATTCCGGGCCCCCGGTCGACCGAGCTGTGGGACCGCGACGCGCAACATCACGCCGGCAATTCCTCGATGCCCGCGCAGACCTTGCGCATCGTCGTCAACGATGCCGCCGGCGCCCTGGTTCGCGACGTCGACGGCAACGTCTTCATCGACTTCTCCTCCGGCATCGTCGTCGCCAACCTCGGCCACGCCCCGCCGTCGGTGGCCGAGGCACTCGGGGCACAGGCGGGGCGTCTGATGCACTTCTTCGACTTCGCGACGCCGCCGCGGTCGGAGTTCTTCGCGGCGCTGGCCCGGACGCTGCCGCCCAGCCTCCAGACCTTCCAGATGTACACGACCGGGGCCGAGGCGGTCGAGGCCGCAATCAGGCTCGCCAAGGTGAACACAGGTCACTACGAGGTCATCTCGTTCTTCGGGGCCTGGCACGGCCGCACGCTGGGAGCCATGTCCCTGATGGGGGGCTTCCCGCTCAAGCACGGCTACGGGCCGTTCGCTCCCGGCGCTCTGCATAGCCCGAACGCATATTGCTACCGCTGCCCCATGGGCCTGCAGCGCGACAGCTGCGCCGATGCCTGCGCGCGCTTCATCGACCGCGTGTACGAGCAGTCCAGTGAGCGGCGGGTGGCAGCGGTGATCATCGAGCCGGTCCAAGGCGTGGGCGGCGCGATCGTCCACGACGAGGGCTTCCTCGCCCACCTGCGCGAGTTCTGCGACCGTACCGGCGCCCTGCTGATCTTCGACGAGATCCTCAGCGGCGTCGGACGCACCGGCAAGATGTGGGCGTTCGAGCACTCCGGAGTCATTCCCGACGTGCTGCTGGCCGGCAAGGGACTCGCCTCGGGCTATCCGATCTCGCTGATCGCCTCGCGTCGCGAGCTCCTCGACACCGGAGCCTTCGGCCTCCCCGGCGCCGGCGCCTCCACCTTCGCCAGCGGCAACCTGGCCTGCGCCGCCGGCGCGGCGACGCTCGCGCTGCTGCAGGACGGGACGATCCTCGAGCACGCCCGTCGGGTCGGCGAGTCGCTGCTCGGCGCCCTGCTCGAGCTGCAGGCTCGCCACCCGATCGTCGGCGACGTTCGCGGGCAGGGGATGCTGATGACGATCGAACTGGTGCAGGATCGCGCGAGCAAGGCACCCACACCTCCGGCGGTGATGCGGAAGCTGATCCTGGCGCTGGCCCGCCGCGGGATGCTCGCCGTCGGCGGAGGTCACATGCTGCGGATCACGCCGCCGCTGGTGATCAGCGAGGAGCTCGCGCTCCGCGGGGTAGAGATCCTCGACGACGCCCTGGAGGAGATAGAACGCGGACTGAGCGCGTGAGATGAACTTTCAGGCGCTTGACCACGTCGGCATCTCGGTCGCCGACCTCGACCGCTCGATCGGCTTCTGGGAGCGTCTGCTGGCTGCGCCCCCGCGCGATCGGCGCATCCGCGAGGGACCCCGGCTGGGGACGCTGGTCGGCTACGAGGGCGTCCGGATCGACTCGTGCTGGTTCGATTTCCCCGGGGGCGTGGGACTGGAGCTCCTGCACTACCTCGGCCGCCCCGAGGCGCCCTACGATCCGGGGACGGCGCATCCCGGCAACGCGCATGTCTGCCTGCGGGTCGACGACATGGAGGCGGCGCACGCGCATGCCGTTGCCTGCGGCGGACGGGCGGTGAGCGCCCCGATCGAGGTCCCCGCCGGTCCGGAGGCGGGCACCCGGATTGCCTATGTGCGCACGCCCGATGGCGTAACCATCGAGCTCCATCAACCGCCCGCCAGGGCGTGAGCCCCGGCACCCGGCTCGTCCTCCTGGGCACGGCCGGAGGACCGCTGCCGTCTCCCGTGCGCTCGGGAATCTCTCAGGCCGTCGTCGTGGCCGAGCGGGTCTATCTCGTCGACTGCGGCAGCGGAGTCACGCGGCAACTGCGCCGCGCGCGCCTGCTCAGAGACCTGGACCAGGTATTCCTCACTCACCTGCACTCCGACCACGACTGCGACTACTTCAACCTGTTCCTGCTCGGTTGGCCGATCCTGCAGTGGAACCCGCCCGTGAACGTTTACGGACCGGGCCCGGCCGGCTGGCTGCCCCCGATCCCCTCCGACGCCCCCGCCGGTCACAAGATTCCCCTCGTCGGCGGAGACAACCCCACGCCCGGGCTGCTCGACATCACCCGCGCGGAGATCG
>JALYXK010000355.1 GCA_030947145.1 Actinomycetota bacterium | reverse complement strand
GCCAGGGCGAACTCCCGGGCCAGGCCGTCGGAGACGGTCGGCGCCGGGTTCGGCGCGCTCACGGGCTGGAGTGCGGCGGCTAGCACGGCGCGCTCGAGTGCGGCGGTCAGCTCGGCGCGTTCGTGTGCCGCGGTCAGCTCGGCGCGCTCGACTGCAGCGGTCAGCTCGGCGACGCGGCGCTCGGCGCGCTCCCGCGTCCGGCGGGCCGCTCCCACCAGGTGACCGAGCTCGTCGGCCTGGCGGCGCAGCGCCGCGGCCTCGGATTCGAGCTCGCGCCGGCGCTCCTCAGCCTCGAGGCGGCCGTCCGGGTCCAGATCTTCCTGCTCGCGCTCGCGTTCGGCCGCGAGGTCCTGCTGAAGCTCCTCGCGCCGGGCCCGCTCGGCGTAGGCCTGCTGCTCGGCCCGCCGGCGCGCGCGCCGCTCCGAAGCCAGCAGGCCCTGCAACCGCTCCGGCTCCTGCCGGGCCTGGACCAGCTCGGCCTCGAGCGCCAGGATCCGCTCGGAAAGCTCCTCGCAGGCCAGCATCGCGTCGGCGGCGTCGCGGCGGGCGGCTTCGAGCGCGAGCTCGGAGCCTCGCAGCAGCCGCTCGGCGAGCATCCGGGGGTCGGCGTTCGCCCGCACTGCGCCCTGGAAGCGCTCGATCAGCGGCGCGGTCGGCAGCTGGTCAGACAGAGTCCATACCCTCCCTATTTTCCGCCATCACTCTCCGCTCCTCGGCAGCCTGCACCGGGGCAGAGGCTCTGCCGCCGAGATTACCGGGCTGGGCGGGGGATTATCCAGCCTGAGCGCGATTACCCGGCCGCGGAGCGGGAGCCGCGGTGGGCCGCGATCGCGCCGGCCACCACGAACGCGGAGATCCCGGCGAAGGCCATCCGCCGCCGCTGTTCGCTCACCCGCTTGCGCAGGTACCACTTGGCGCCCCGCCAGACCACGTATCCGAGAACTTTGTAACCCATGCGGTGGCGATCCTACCCGGCGTCCGGATGGCGCACACGCCAGGCCATGCGCGATTGCAGGGACCACAGCTCGATGAAGCCCGGCGAGGCCGCCTGCGCGAACAGGCCTCCGGACTCGGAGAACGTGGCCAGGTGGGCGTCATAGACCGCGTGCGGGGAGCTGCGGGTCACGACTCGAGCCGAGCCCTTGAACAGCTTCAGGGCGATCGTCCCGGTGACCTGGGCGTTGGCGGCGTACATGTAGGCGTCGAGGTCCTCCCGGAGCGGCTCCCACCACAGGCCGGCATAGACCAGGTATGCCCATTTCTGGTCGAGCGCCGACTTAAACTGGTTCTGGTGGATCGTGCCGACGAGCCGCTCGAGCTCGGCGTGGGCGGGCAGCAGAATCGCCGCGGCCGGCACCTCGTAGATGTCGCGCACCTTCAGCCCGACGATCCGGTCCTCGATGTGATCGACGATCCCCACCCCGTGCCGCGCGGCGATCTCCGCGGCGCGCTCGAGCAGTTCGACGATTTCCAGCCGCACGCCGTTCAGTCCCACTGGCACCCCTCGCTCGAACTCGACGCTGACGATCTCGGGTTCGTCGGGGGCCAGCTCCGGACGCGTCACCAGCTGGAAGACGTCATCGTCGGGCGCGTGATCGAGGTCCTCGATCCACTTACCCTCGCTCGAGCGGCCCCACAGGTTGTCGTCGATCGAGTACGGGGCGGCCTCGGTCCCGCCTTTCACCGGGATCCCGTGCTCGCGCGCGTAGGCGACCTCCTCCTCGCGTCCCATCCGCCAGTTCCGCACCGGAGCGATCACCTTCAGCTCGGGGGCCAGCGTGGCGATCGTCGCCTCGATCCGGACCTGGTCGTTGCCCTTGCCGGTACAGCCATGGGCGATCGTGTCGCACCCGGTCTCGCGGGCGTGCTGGACCGCGAGCTTGGCGATCAGCGGGCGCCCGAGCGCGGTGAACAGCGGATATCCAAGGCCGTAGATCGCGTTGGCCCTGATCGCGGGAAGCACGTACTCGGTGGCGAACTCCTCGCGGGCGTCGATCACGTGGCAATCGACCGCGCCGAGCTGGATCGCTTTGCCCTTGACGACTTCGTAGTCCTCGCCGGGCTGGCCCAGGTTGACGGTCAGGGCCACGACCTCGGCGTCGTACTGATCCTGGATCCATTTGAGCATCACGCTCGTGTCCAGGCCGCCGCTGTAGAGCAGCAGCACGCGGTGGACCTGGTCGGGATCGGCTTCGTATGAGCTCGTCGTCTGGGACATGGCGGCGAAGGGTATTGACCCGGGCTCCACTAACGGCCGCTGGTGGCCAGCCGGTGGCGGATGTCCCACCAAAGGGCCTCGTAGGCCATCGCCGCACGGCCGCCCGGAGCCAGCTCGGCGACCATGCTGCGCTCCTCCCCCATCCGCTCGACCTCGTCGGCGGCGGGAATCGCCGCACCGAGCATCGCGGCCGAGTGATTGGCCCGCACGCGCCCCATCACCTGACGGTGCAGCGACTTGCGGACCTCGACCATCGAGAAGAACGCGAGCACAACCGGACCCTGGTGGACCAGTTGCTCGAGCTGGTCGAAGGTCCGCGAGGACAGCGTCGCCGGGATGACCGGCACGAGCAGGGCGTCGGCCGCCTCAAAGACGCTCTCGGACACCAGCGAGATGCTCGGCGGGCAGTCGAGGAAGATGTACTCGTACTCCTCCTGCAGCGGGGCGAGCACGCGCGCCAGCCGGCTCGTCGGCCGCTTGAAGCTGTCGAGCGCCAGGTCGAGGTGGCGGTAGGAGAAGTCGGCCGGCAGCAGGTCCAGTCCCGGGTAGTCGGTGCCCTTGATCAGCCCATCCACGTCGCTCTCCAGCCGCAGGAGCCGACGCCCGCCCCCCTTGATCTTCGGCTTGATGCGGAACAGGTAGGTGCTGGCGGCCTGTGGGTCGAGATCCCAGAGCAGGGTCGCATGCCCGTCGCGGGCTGCCAGGTAGGCGAGGTTCACCGCCGCCGAGGTCTTCCCCACGCCGCCCTTGATGTTGTAGGTAGCCAGGACCCGGCTCATGCGAAGGTCTCCTTGACCAGGCGTCGCTGGGCCTTGGCTGAGAATCCGGCGAAGTGCTCGGCGAACTCGTCGCGGGCGGTCCGCTCTTCCTCCTGGAGGCGCTGCACCAGCACGCCCATCGCCATCAGCGCGGCGGCGCCGCCCGGGCGCGCCGAGACCTCCTCGGATAACTCATGCAGCGTCGCTACCTGGACCTCGCGGTCCTGGTGGCGGCCGAGCACGTCCTGGAGCGCCTTCAGGGTCTTGATCATCGGCTTGACCACATCGCCGGGGAACAGCGCCGCGCCGAACAGCTCGAGCAGGTAGCGGAGCTCTTTGCCCTTCTTGCGCAGGTCGTGATAGGCCTCCGGCGGGGTATCGGCATCGATCGCCGAGCCCAGCTTGACCATCTTCCGGTACACCTTGGCGATCCGCTCGCCGACCAGCTGCCCGATCGCCCGCCCGGCATCCGGGCGCCCGTCGTCCGGCAACCCGACCAGCTCTTCCAGAAACGCCTCCCAGTCCCGACGCAGGGTCGTGGCCCGCTCCGAACGAAGCGCCCGCGCCATCGTCCGGCGCGCGACCAGCCGCCGGTCGAGCAGCACCTTGCCGAGGGGATCGAGGTCGCTCCGAATCGGCCCCGGCACGAGCGCGCGCATGGCCTCGAACTCGAGCACGTAGACATCGAGGTCCCGTGAAACTCCGGTGATGAGCTGCAGCCAGCGAAACTCGGACCGGAAGCGTTCCAGCGTCTCGGCCGGGAACGTTCCCCGGAACTCTCGCTGAACGGCGCGCGAGCGCCGCACGGAAACCCGGAAGTCGTGCAGGAACTCGGCGTCGAGGTCGGCGATCGTCCCCTCGAGATTTGCCTCGATCACCTCCGCGAGGCGGCGCAGGACGGCGGCCGCCGCGGCATCGGCGCGCTGGCTGGGAGCAAGCTTGACCTCGATCTTCGCGCTGACCCCGCCCGGTGTGCCGCCGCCGGCGATCACCGCCTCGTCCACCAGCGGCCGCTCGGCGGCGGTGAAGCCCAGCGGCTCGAGCGTCGCGGTGACGCGGGGCCCCTCGCGCTCGTAGCCACGCACCGGCACCAGCGAGAGGCGCTGGCGCAAGGGCCGGCGCCAGCCGCTGGCCGATACCAGCATCGGCTCCTGCAGGGCCAGGCGCACGACGGTCTTGCCTTCGGCGTCGAGCACGCCAAACGCGTGCACGCGGGTATCGATGCGCGCCAGCAGGATCAGTGCCCGCTCGCCGAGAATCCCCGCCAGGCGGTCGCCTAGCGGTCCCGGCGGCAGCGGCAGGACCTGCAGGGGCCCGGCCGGAGCCGCGGACGTGGCCACGGCGCGCTCGGCTCCGGTCTCGCCGTCCAGCAGCGAGAGCCGGCCCGGGCTCTGACCGCCCGCCGCGGGCTCGTGGCGCACCAGCAGGCCGGCGGCCCGGACGCGTCCGTCGAAGGTGTCGAAATAGCGGCGCTCCGATTCGTGCACCTCCCCCCGACCCAGCGTCAGGGCATCCTGCAACTCCTGCACGGCTTCCTCGGGCGTCAGCCCGACGGGCGGCAGCAGGTCCGTCGACTTCATCGCGTCAGCTTCAGCAGGCGCGCCAGCGCCTCGTCGATCTCCTCGTCGGAGACCACCAGCGGCGGCTCCAACCGGATCGTCGCGGGCCCGGTGGCGTTCACCACCAACCGCTGCTGCAGCAGCGCGGCTCGAGCCAGGTCGGGCGCGGAGCGGCCGTCGTCCAGATCGATCGCCAGCATCAGACCGCGACCGCGGACGCGGACCACGCCCGGTAGCTCGGCCAGGCCGGTGGCCAGTCGCTCCCCCTTGCCAAGGACCTCGGCCAGCAGCGCCTCGTCCGAGCAGATCTCCAGCGCGACCAGCGCCGCCGCGCAGGCCACCGGCCCTCCGGCGAAGGTCGAGCCGTGGTCGCCCGGGTGCAGCGCGTCGGCCAGGCGTTCGCCGGTCACCAGCGCGCCGATCGGCAGGCCGCCGCCGAGCGCCTTGGCGCTGGTCAGCGCATCGGGCACCACCGGGGTCTGCTCATACGCCCACAGCGTTCCGGTCCGGCCCATCCCGGTCTGGATCTCGTCGAACACCAGCGCGGCGCCGGTGCGGTCGCACGCCGCCCGTGCGGCCAGCAGCAGTTCGTCGGAGAGCATCAGCACCCCGCTCTCCCCCTGGATCGGCTCGAGCAGAACCGCGGCGGTGTTCTCGTCGACGGCGGCGTCGAGCGCAGCCGGGTCCTTGGGCACCACCACGAAACCGGGGACCAGCGGAGCGAAGGGGGCCTGCTTGGACTCCTGCGGGGTGGCCGACAGCGCGCCGTAGGTCCGGCCGTGGAAGCCGTCCTGCACGACCACGAGGTTGCCCCCGGGCCGCGCGCGCCGAACGAGCTTGATCGCCGCCTCGTTGGCCTCGGCACCGGAGTTACAGAGAAACACCTTGCCGCCGAGCGAGCTCTGGGCCAAGCGGGCGGAGAGGCGCATCGCCGGCTCGGTGTAGTAGAGGTTGGTGACGTGGGTCAGCGCTCCGGCCTGCCGGCGGATCGCCGCCACCACGCGAGGATGACAATGACCCACGTTCAGCACCGAGATCCCGGCCAGGAAGTCGAGGTACTCGTGACCGTCTACGTCCCATAGGCGGCAGCCCTCGCCGCGGACGAACTCAACCGGGTTGCGGGCGTAGGTGGGGATCGCATGGTCGCGTTCCAGCGCCTGGAGCTCAGCAAGAGTCATAGCGTCCCCGTGAGCTCGCCCCCTGGACGATCTCGCAACGCCGACGAAGTCGGGACGATCTTGGTGCCCTGGCCGGCGTCGGTGAACAACTCCAGCAGCAGCGAGTGGGGCACGCGTCCGTCGACGATGTGGGCCGAGGACACCCCGCCGCCGATCGCGTCCAGGCACGCCGCGAGCTTCGGGCGCATCCCACCGGTTACCGGCGCACCGCCGGCGAAGCCGGTCCTCAGCGCCTCGGCGACCTCGCCCACGCTGGCCTCCGAGACCAGGCTCGCCGGGTCGGCCGGATCCCCCATCCAGCCGGCGACATCGGTCAGGAACATGATCTTGTACGCGCCCAGGGCGCGGGCCACGGCGCCGGCCGCCTCGTCGGCATTGATGTTGTAGGAGTTGCCCTCGCGATCGGCCCCGACGCTGGCCACGACGGGAATGTAGTCCTGCGCGACGTGCATCAGCACGTCGACGTCGACGTGCTCGATCCGGCCCACGAAGCCGATGTCCTGCCCGCTCGGGGCCGACTGCCGGGCCGCCCGGAACAGCAGTCCGTCGTCGCCGCAGAGCCCAATGGCGGGCTGACCGTGCCGGTTGATCAGCAGCACGATGTCCTTGTTGACCTTGCCCACCAGCACCATCTTCACCACCTCCACGGTGGCGGCGTCGGAGACCCGGAGGCCCTCGACGAACTGCACCGGGAGGTTCAGGCGCTCCATGAATCCCGTGATCTCGGGTCCGCCGCCGTGCACGATCACCGGGTTCATCCCGACGTACTTGAGCAGGACGACGTCCCGCGCGAAGTCCTCCTTGAGCCCGGGTTCGGTCATCGCCGCGCCGCCGTATTTGATCACCACGGTGCGGCCGTGGAAGTCACGGATGTACGGCAGCGCCTCCAACAGGGTGGCTACGTCTCGCACCCTCGGCCCCCTAGGAGGTGCAGTCGGCGTTGACGGTGATGTACTCATGGCCTGAGATGGCGATCTCGGTCATGTCGTGTAGTCCGCGTTGATCGTGACGTACTCGTGACCGAGATCGGAGAAGAACAGCTCGGTCTCGTGGCCCTCGCCCGGAAGCCCGATCTCGTAGTCGACCTCCTCGCGCTGGACGGCGACGCTGAGCGCCGCCTCGTCGAACGGCACCCGGGCGCCCCGCGCGCAGACCGGCACGCCCTCGATCGCGATCTCCATCTCCAGCGGGGCCGTGCCCGGCAACGCCATTCCCACGGCCTGCGCGATCCGACCCCAGTTCGGGTCCCCCCCGTACAGCGCGGTCTTGACCAAAGGGGAATTCGCCACGGCGCGGGCGACCGCGGTGACCGCGGTGAAGTCGCCGCCGCTGACGTGCACGCGGCCCACTCGCCGCGAGCCCTCGCCGTCGCGCGCGACCATCAGCGCCAGCTGGCGCAGGGTGGCGTCGAGCGCCTCGCCGAAGCGCAGCTCGTCCTCGGTCTCGGGCTCGATGGCGACGCCGGACGCACCGCTGCACTGCAGGATCACCGTGTCGCTGGTCGACATCTGGCCGTCGACGCTGATCCGCTCGAACGAGCGTTTGACCGTCACCCCCAGCAGCAGATCGCAGGTCTCCGGCGAGAGCTCGGCGTCGGTCTGGACGAATACCAGCAGCGTGGCGAAGCCCGGGGAGATCATCCCCGCGCCCTTGGCCTGGGCGGTCAATCGAACCGATCCACCGCCGAGCGCGATCTCGAGCCCGACCCGCTTCGGGTAGGCGTCGGTGGTGCGGATCGCCTCGGCGAAATCCTTGTCGCCGCTGGCGCGGAGCTCGTGGGACGCCGCGGCGATGCCGCGGGAGATCTCCCGCATCGGCAGCGGCACGCCGATCACCCCTGTCGAGGCGACCGCCACCTGCCGCTCGGAGACCCGCGCGACGAGGCCGGCCGCGCCCTGCATCTTGGCGGCGTCGTCGAGCCCCCGGCCACCGGTGGCCGCGTTGGCGTTGCCGGAGTTGACCACGACGGCGCGCAGCTCGCCGAGGTCGGCGCGCTCCATCGTCAGCAGCACCGGAGCGGCCAGCGCCCCCGAGCGGGTGAACCGCGCCGCGCTGGTCGTCGCCGGCGCATCGGACACCATCAGCCCGAGGTCGCGGACGCCATCCGGCTTGATCCCGCAGGTGACTCCGGCGGCGCGGAACCCGCCGGGCAGGCCTCCCTCGGGGATCACCCGGACGTGCTCGGGCGCCTCGATCCAGCGCGAGCTGAAGAACTCCCCGGCAGTCACTCGATCCCCTCCCCCTCCGGCCGTCCGAACATCAGGTTGAGATTCTGGACCGCCTGCGAGGCCGACCCCTTCCAGAGGTTGTCGATCGCCGCGAACACGATCACCCGCCCGGTGCGCTCGTCGCGGTGAACGGAGATCCGGCAGAGATTGGTCTCGCGCACATCGCGCACGCCGGGGGGACGGTCGGCGATCTCGATGAACGCCTCGGCGTCGTAGGCGTCGTGGTAGAGCACGCCCAGATCCCCGTCCCCAGTCTCCGGCGGCGACGTGACATAGCAGGAGACGAGCTCGCCCTGGTCGAGCGGGACCAGATGCGGCGTGAAGGTGATGCGCCCCCGCGCGCCGAGCACGGCCAGCTCCTGCTCGATCTCCGGCGTGTGGCGATGGCGGGGCACGCCGTAGGCGTTGACGTTCTCATCGACCGTGACGAAGTGTGTCTTCTCGGTCGCGCCCCGCCCGGCGCCCGAGACCCCGGACTTGGCGTCGACGACGACATCCCCGATCAGCCCGGCCTGGGCCAGCGGCGCCAGCGCAAGCAGCGTGGCGGTCGGGTAGCAGCCGGGGTTGGCGACCAGGTCGGCGTCGCGGATCTGCTCGCGGTAGCGCTCCGGCAGGCCGTAGACCGCCGACTCGATCAGGTCGGGGACGGGGTGCTCGCGGTACCACTCCTCGTACACGCCGGGGTCGCGCAAGCGGAAGTCGGCGCTCAGATCGACGACGCGGACGCCGCGCTCGCGCAGGCCGGCCACGACCGATGCCGCGGCGCCGTGGGGATAGGCCACGATCGCCGCCTCGACTTCACCATGGCGGTCGAGATCGAGCTCCTCGAGCATCAAGGGAACGCGATGGTGCGGGTAGAGGTCATCGAGGCGCCGATCGACGTCGGAGCGCGCGGTGACCGTGGTCAGCTCAAAGTCGGGATGCCGCCAGAGCAGGCGGGCGGCCAGGGCGCCGGCATACCCGGCCGCGCCGAACACGGCAACGCTATGAGACACGGATCCTCCCGCCGAGCTTCTCCTCCAGCGCGATCACGATCGACTCGCGCTGGGCCGCCACCTCCGCGTCGGTCAGGGTTCGATCGGCGGCGCGATAGGTCAGACGCAGGGCCAGCGACACGTTGCCGGCCCCAAGCTTGTCGGCATCGCGATAGACGTCGAAGACCTGCGCTTCGGCCAGTAGCGGTCGCCCGGCGCGGGTAGCCACGGCGAGCACATCGGCGGCGCTCACGCGATCGGCCACGATCACGGCCATGTCCTCGCGCACCTCGGGGAGGCTGATCATGTCCTGATACACCGGGGCGGCCGGCTCCGGGAGCGCGTCGAGGTCGACCTCGAACGCCGCGACCGTGTCCGGTAGATCCCAGGCCGCTGCGACCAGTGGGTGCAGCTCGCCGACCCAGCCGACCGGCGCATCGCCGGCCAGTACCGTCGCGGCGCGACCCGGGTGCAGGAAAGGCTCGGCACCGCGGTGGACGTGCCATGTTACGCGGAGCGATTCGAAGAGGCCCTGCAGGACGGACTTGGCGGTGAAGAAGTCCGCGCCGGGAGGATCGCCCTCGCGCCAGGTGGAGGGACGGGCCGGACCGCTCAGCAGGACGGCCAGGTGATAGGGCTCGCGGGGCAGTGGCTGATCGCTCTGCGGCAGATAGACCGCGCCCCCCTCGAAGAGCCGGATCGTGCCGGAGCCCCTGGCGCGATTGCGCCGGGCGACGTCGAGCAGCGATCCGAGCAGGGTGGTGCGCAGCTCGGACTGGTCGGAGGACATCGGGTTCTCGAGCTTCACCGCGTCGCGGTCGGAAAGGCGCAGTCGCTGGGCCAGCTCGGGACCGACGAAGCTCCAGCCCACGATCTCGTGCAGCCCCTGACCGGTCAGCGCGTCGCTGGCCCGCCGGCGCAGCCGTTGGCTGGGGGTGAGGCGGCCAAATCCCGCCGGGGTGGCCCCGGCTTGGGTGGAAACCGCATGGCGCGTGGCCGGCAGCGTCGCCGGGAGCTTCTGCAGGCCGTCGAGCCGCGCCACCTCCTCGATCAGATCCGCCTCGCGGGTGACGTCGGCGCGCCGGAAGGCAGGCACCGTCACGTCGAGCCCGTCATCCGCCTCGGCGGTCCGGAAGTCGATCGACTCGAGGATCCTCTGGCTGCGTTCGCGGGGGATCGGGGCACCCAGGAGGCTCTCGATCCGCGCGTCGCGCAGACGGATCGTCTGCAGCGCCGGGCCGGGGCCGCCGATGTCGATCGTTCCCGGGGCCACGCGCGCGCCGCACAACTCGATCATCAGCCGGGTGGCCACCGCCTGGGCCTCGAGCGCCTGCTCGGGTTGCAGCTGTTTCTCGAACCGGGCCGAGGCCTCGCTGCGCAGACCGAGCGCCAGCGCGGTGCGGTGGATGTTGGGTCCGTCCCAGTTGGCCGCCTCCATGAGCACCCGGGCGGTGTCGGCTTGGACCTCGGAGCGCGTCCCCCCCATCACGCCGGCGATTGAGGTCGGCCCGTCGGCGTCGGCGATCAGCACCATCTGGTCGTCGAGCTTGCGCGCCTGGCCGTCCAGCGTGTTCACCATTTCGCCCGAGCGGGCGCGGCGCACCGTCAGCTCCCCGCCGGCGATCCGGTCGAGATCGAACGCGTGCAGCGGCTGCCCAGTCAGCAGCATCACGTAGTTGGTGATGTCGACGACGTTGAAGATCGGCCGCTGGCCCGCGGCCATCAGCCGGGCCTTCAGCCACGTTGGGCTCGGTTTGATCTCGACGTCCTCGAACACCCGCGCGGTGAACCGCGGGCACAGGTCGGGGCACTGGACGTCGATCCCGGTGCCCTGAACCGGACCTTCGCTGCCCCCGTCCTCCGCCCACGGCGCCGGCTCCAGCACCGCGCGCGTGGCGCCGTGGACCTCGCGGGCAACGCCGTAGATCCCCAGGCAGTCCGGTCGGTTGGGCGT
>JALYXK010000346.1 GCA_030947145.1 Actinomycetota bacterium | reverse complement strand
GTGCTCACCGGCCGGTCATCGACGGTGATCGCGTTGGCCTCGGTCACGCCTCGCGCGGGGTCGAGCACCTCGGTGCCATCCACCGTGACCCGGCCGGCGCGGATGATCTCCTCGGCGGCGCGGCGGCTGGCGACGCCCGCCCCGGCCAGGAACTTTGCCAGGCGCATGACGGATGACGTTAGGGGGTGGCCGGAGGGGAGGAAGGGCTGGGCCGAGCAGCTGACCTGCGAACCGCTGTCACCATAAGCCGATGGACCTCGATCTTCTGCAGCGCACCGTAGCCGAGCTGCACCAGCCCAGCTACCGCACCCGGCAGGTCTGGCGCTGGGCCGCGGAAGGCGCAGACGGCTACGGCGCGATGACCGATCTGCCGCTGGATCTCCGGGCCGCCCTGGAGGAACGGGTGCCCTTCTCCAGCCTCACCGTGCGCCACGAGGCCCATGCCAGCGACGGCACCGTCAAGGCGCTGATGGACACCGCTGACCGACGTCCGCTGGAGGCGGTGCTGATGCGCTACCGCGACGGCCGGCGCTCGCTGTGTCTGTCCTCGCAGTCGGGCTGCCCGCTGACCTGCACGTTCTGCGCCACCGGTCAGATGCGCTTCGGGCGCAACCTCACCGCATCGGAGATCCTCGACCAGGCGCTGCACTTCCGCCGGACCGGGTCTGTCGACCACGCGGTGTTCATGGGCATGGGCGAGCCGATGATGAACCTCGACGCGGTGCTGCAGGCGTGCGCACGGCTGCCCGAGATCGGCATCTCAGCCCGCCACACGGCGATCTCGACTGTCGGCTGGATCCCGGGGATCGACCAGCTCACCGAGCAGCCGCTGCCGATCCGGCTCGCGCTCTCGTTGCACGCCGCCGACGAGGCCCTGCGCTCGCAGCTGATGCCGGTCAACGACCGCTATCCCCTCGCCGACGTGCTCGCCGCCTGTCGACGCTTCTATGAGCGCAGACGGCGGATGGTGTTCGTCGAGTACGTGATGCTGGCCGGGATCAATGACTCCGTCGGTCAGGCCCGTCAGCTCGCCGACGTGCTCGACCCACGGATCTTCAAGGTCAACCTGATCCCCTATAACCCGACCGGCTCGCCCTACGACGGGTCCGGGCCGAGAGCGATCGAGGCCTTCCGGGCCGAGCTCGTGCGGCGCGGGCTCGACGCGACGGTCCGGCTGACCCGCGGACGCGACATCGACGCCGCCTGCGGGCAACTGGCGGCTCAGACCTCTTAGCCGCCAGGCGGTTCACGGGGAGAATCGCCTCCCGGGCGACGCCCAATTGAATCACCGCCAGGCGGTTCAACGGTTCCAGATGAAGGTGGCCATCGCGCCGGGCGGGAGCGTGTAGGCGAACGACCGGCCGCGCCATGTCACGACGAAGGTGATCGGGGACGGGGCTCCGTTGTAGGTCAGTAGCACGATGCTCCCGTCGAGATTCCTGACCGCGACGTCGTCGAGCCCGGGGCTGACCAGGTCGGCGCCAGGTCTGGTGTAGGCGTAGGAGACGAAGTTCCCGGTGCTGACCCGCTGGGCACCGGGGTGGATGAATGCGCTGGCCTGACCGAGCTGGTAGTAGGACAGGCCGAAGCTGACCGCGCCGGTGATCTCGTCGATCGTCGTGAGCCCGGTGCAGAAGGTACAGCCGCTGTTCGGGGGCTGGACGGGGCCGCCGGCCGGGTCGAGCGCGAGATTCCAGAGCGCCACGGTGCTGGCCCAGTCCCGCAGCGAGGCGATCACCACCTCGGAGACGGGAAACGGGGTGATGCCGGGCGAGCACTCATCGACGATCTGGTCGAGGCGAGGATGGCTGGCGTGCATCTCGAGCATGCGGTCGGGCGTGCCGAAATAGCAGTGCCAGGCGATCCCGGCGAGGGCGCCCACCGCGGGACCGGCCACGGTCGCCCTGGCGTAGGCCAGCGCCTGGGGTCCCCAGCCGCCGTCGGCGCCGTAGATCAGGGGGTACAGGCGGGCCTTGGCCAGTGCCGGACGCAGGTCGCGGAGGATCCAGCGCGCCTCCCTCCCCGCCGGGAAGTCGAGTCCCGGATAGAGCGTGGAGCTGGTCGGCTCGTTCTGCGGCGTGATCGCGGCGATCCGCACCCCGGCGCGGGCGTAGGCCCGCAGGAACTTGACGAAGTACTGCGCGTAGGCCCGGTAGGCGGACGTCCGCAGCGTGCCCCGTCCGGACCGGTTGTCGAGCGAGCGGTTGCCCTTCATCCACGCCGGGGCCGTCCAGGGGCTCGCCAGCACGTCGATGTGCGGATTGATCCGCGCGAGTTCGCGCAGCGCGGGCAGGATGTAAGCCCGATCGTGGCGGATGGAGAAACGCGTCAGCTTCCGGTCGGACCGGGTGTGCGGGGTGTCGTCGTAGGTGTACGGGCGCCCGCCGGCGGTGAAGTCCGACGCGCCGATCGGGAGCCGGAGGAAGTTCAGCCGGATCCCCGGAGTCCCGAACAGGCGCTTCATCAGGCCATCGCGCGAGCTGGCGGGTTCGTGCTCGATCAGCCACGCGGAGCTGTCGGTCATCGCCGCGCCGAACCCGGTGATGCGCTGGTAGCCGACGCTCTCATCGACGTGGATCGTCGGGCCGCCGAGGATCGGCAGCCTGCCGAACCGCACGTCTGGCAGCCTGGCCATGCGCTGCGCCAGGTCGGTGGTGGTCTGGATCACCTCGACATCGCCTGGTGCGTTGCGGGCGGCCTCCGCGCCGGGCGCGTTGCCGGCGGCCCCCGCGCCGGAAAGGCAGACGAGCGCGATCAGGCAGACCGCCGCTCGCGGGCCCGGCCACCACCGCCGCACGGCATCGGTCAGCGTGGGATCACTCCCCGCCCCCGCTCCTGGAATCGGCCGCCGGCTGGCGCATCAGGCCCCCGCCCGCGCCTCGCCCGCCCGTAGCAGCCGCTCGCGCAGCTCCTCCTCGAGCTCCGGCGACGGATCGAACTCGCCGATGTCGGCCAGGTCCCCCAACGAGCCGAGGCCGAACAGCTTCAGGAACAGATCGGTGGTGCGGTACAGCACCGCGCCGAACTGCGAGCGGCCCGACTCCTCAATCACCCCCCGCTCCAGCAGTGTCGCGGCCGCCGACTCGGCGTTGACGCCACGGATCCGGGCGATCTCGGGACGGGAGACGGGTTGGAGATAGGCGATGATGGCCAGCGTCTCCGACTGCGCGGGGGTCAGCGGTGGCGTTCGCGGGCGGGCCAGCAGCCGCCGCGCCGCGAGCTCGGCGTCGGGGTGGCTGGAGAGCGTCCAACCGCCGGCCAGCTCGCGGAGCACCAGGCCCCGCCGCTCGAACTCGTAGTGCTCGCGCACCCGCTCGAGCGCGGTAACCACCTCGTGCAGCTCCGCGCCGGTCGCCTCGGCCAGGGCCTCCGCCGTGACCGGCTCGGCCGAGAGGAACAGCAGCGATTCGAGAATTCGCTCCAGCTCCAGCGTCACGCGACGCGCTCCGCGTTGGACCCATCTTCATCCAACCCCCGGGGATTGGCGCCAAAATCGTTCCGTCCCTGATCGCCGTCTCGGGCAATCCCCAATTGCGGCGCCTGCTGGGGCGACGCCACAGAGACCACCACATTTCCGAATGGCTCCTCCTGCTCCCAGGTGAGCTCGCCCTGCTTGTAGAGCTCGAGCAGCGCGAACAGCGTCACGGCGATCGTGACCCGATCGGCGCGGGCGGTGGCCTCGTCGAAGGTGAAGCTGCCGCGACGCAGCAGACCGCGCAGCACGGCGAGCCTTTCGGCCACGGTGACCTTCGGCACCGCCAGGTGACCGAGGTCGACGGCCTCCGGGACCCGCAGCAGATCCCCGACCGCAGCGGCGAGCAGCCGCGGGTCGTAGACCGCGCGCGCCTCGGCGATCGAGGCCCGCCGCAGGGCGGGCGGCAACGGCGCGGAGCGGAAGCGGTAGCCCGCCTGGCCGGCGAGCAGGCCGTGCAGGCTGCCGGCGGCAGTGCGGTAGCGGTGAGCGTCGAGCAGTCGCTGCAGCAGTTCCTCGGCGGCCTCGCCGGGGTCGAGGTCGAGCTCCTCCTGCTCCTCCCCGGGCAGCATCAGCCGCGACTTCAGCTCGAGCAGGGCGGCGATCAGGACCAAGAACTCGGTCGCCGCCTCCAGGTCGAGCTCCCCGCGACGCTCGAGATGGTCGATGTAGGAGATCACCACGTCGGCCAGATCGACCTCCAGTAGGTCGATCTCCTCCCGGAGGATCAACGTCAGCAGCAGATCGAACGGGCCAGCGAACACGTCGAGGTCGAGCTCGAGGTCTACGAGACGCACGCGGCTGAATCTACCGTCCGGTTCGGACCGGACCAACCCCCATCGCCGTGCGGACCCCGAGCAGGGTGTCGGCGGCGATCGCGCCGGCCTTGTCCGCCCCGGCGGCCAGGATCCGCTCGAGCTCCGGCACATCGCGGCGAAGTGCCTCGTAGCGCTCGCGCACCGGCGCCAGGTAGTCGATCACCGCCTCGGCCACGGCGGTCTTGAACGCTCCGTAGCCCGATCCGGAGAACTCCTGCTCGATCTGCTCGGGCTGGACTCCGCGCGCGGCGGCCAGGATCTCGATCAGATTGGCGATCCCGGGCTTGTCCGGCGCGCGGAGCACCGCGCTGCCGGAGTCGGTGACCGATGAGCGGAACTTCTTGACGATGGCCGTGGGTTCGTCCAGCACGTAGACGGTGCCCTGGACGCTCGCACCGGTAGTCGACATCTTCTTCTCCGGCGACTGCAGGTCCATGATCCGAGCTCCGACCGTGGGGAATTTGCCCTCCGGGACGACCAGCGTGTCGCCGAAGCGGGCGTTGAAGCGCTGGGCGATGTCGCGCATCAGCTCGACGTGTTGGCGCTGGTCATCGCCGACCGGCACCTCGTGCGCGCGGTAGGCCAGCACGTCTGCGGCCATCAGCACCGGGTAGGTGAACAGGCCGACCGTTACCTGCTCGCGCTGGTCCCCCGCCTTGTCCTTGAACTGCGTCATGCGGCTGAGCTCGCCGTAGCTGGCGACGCTGGCCAGCAGCCAGCTCAGCTCGCTGTGCTCGGGCACGTCGCTCTGTCGAAAGAAGCTGCAGCGATCCGGGTCCAGCCCAGCGGCCAGCAGTGTTGCGGCAGTGTCGTAGACCGACTCGCGCAGGCTCTGGGGCTCGTAGGCCACGGTCGTCGCGTGCAGGTCCACGACGCAGTAGATGCCCTCGCCGCGGTCCTGGCCGGCCACGTATTGGGTGATCGCGCCGATGTAGTTGCCCAGGTGCTTACGGCCCGTGGGCTGGATGCCGGAGAAGATGCGCATGCCGGGGCGCAGGCTACACAGCGGCTCGAGTCATTGACCGCGCGGGGATAGCCCGGCACGGTCACCTCCCGGAGCACCAGCGCAGGCTATCCCAAATAAAACTCGCCCCAGGCGATCTCACTAATTGGCGAGCGCGCGGTCCAGCGCTGAGCCCGGCGGAGTGCCGGCGGTGCTCTTGGCTCCACGGCCCTGGCCGGCCAGCAGCCATGCCGCGACCACGCCGCCGACCGCCCCGCTGGCGTGTCCCTGCCAGGAGATCCCGTGCTGGGGCACCAGGCTGGAGATCAGAGCGCCGCCCCAGACCGCCCCGACCACCGCTCCGATCAGCACCTCGACCACGTTGCGATCGAAGAACCCGCGGGCCAGGAGATAGGCCGCGTAGCCGAACACCACCCCGCTGGCACCAACGGTGACCACCGGGCGGCCGACGGACGTCTGCGCCGGCGCGATCAGCCAGGTGCCCAGGCCGCCGATCATGACCACGATCCCGGTCACGATGGCCAGCTTGGCGGCACCGCGTAGCGCGATGATCACGCCCATGAACAGGAACGGGATCGTGTTGTCGATCAGGTGCTGGAAGCTCACGTGTAAAAACGGAGCGGTGAGGATCCCCCACAGGCGGCTGACGTTGCGAGCGTAGATGCCATCGTCGTCCAGACCGTTGGAATCAAGCGTGTTGACGACCTCGATCAGCCACATGAATGCGACGATCGTGATCAGCAGGCCGATACCCTCGCGCTGCTCCTGCTTGCCGGAGGCCGGGAGAAGCTTTCTCATGCCGAAAGCATGGCAGGTGCAACTTAGGAGCTGGATAAGAGAGCGCCGTCGGCCAGGGCCAGCGCCACCTCGGCCCGCTGCCCGAGCGACTCCGCCAGGACGAATTCCTGCGGCGTGTGCGACCCGCCGCCTCGCGGGCCGAGACCGTCGACGGTGATCGCGATCGAGGCGGCGAAGTGGCTGGCGTCACTTGCCCCGCCGCGAGGCGCGGCCAGGACCCGGCGGCCGAGGCTGGCGCCGGCGCGCTGCAACAGGGGGACCGTCGCCGCCTCGCTGTCCATCCCTGGCCAGCGGCGTTGCATCCGCCCCTCCAGCACGGCGCCGCCGACCTCGGCCGGCATCGCCGCGAGCACGGCATCGAAGGACTCCAGGCGGGCGGCGCGCATGTCGCACAGCAGCTCGCCCGCGGCGGGAACCACGTTGAAGGCGTCCCCTGAACGCATGACGGTGGGCACCACGGTCAGCTGAGCCGGGCCGTCGGGATCCTGCAATGCGGCCAGCTCGATCGCGGCGTGGGCCAGCGCCAGCAGCGCGTTGCGGCCCTTCCGCGGAGCGCTCCCGGAATGCGAGGCCTGCCCGGTCGCCTCCACCCTCAGCGTGCCGGCCGCCTTGCGGCGCACGACGACCGCGTCCTCGCCCGCCACGGTTCGCTCGCCCGCCTCAAAGCACAGGCAGGCGTCGTAGCCGGCGAACCGGTCGACATGCAGGAAAGGCGAGGTACGCCATTCCTCGTCGGTCACAAGCAGCACCGACACCTCGGCAAAGGAGTGCGGCCGCGCCGACAGCGCCCGCGCGACCCCGAGGGCCAGGACGACACCGCCCTTCATGTCGGCCGTACCGGATCCGTAGAGCCGCCCGCCGTCGCGGCGCAGCGGCTGGTGGGCGGCGTGGTCGATCACGGTGTCGACATGCCCGAGCAGCAGCAGACGCCCGCGGCCGGTGCCCTGCAGCCGGGCGATCAGGTCGGGGGCACTGGCCGCCGTGGAGCAGGGGACGCGCTCGAGCGCGGCCGCGGCGGGGAGGCGCTCGATGCACAGGGCGATCGCCCGGTCGCCCCCGGGGACGTCCCCGGACGGGGAGGAGACGGCGACCAGCGCCTCGAGGTCGTCCGGCGCCCGCGCGGCGATCGCGGCGGCATCGGCGGCGATCTGAGGGTCCATGTCCGCAGCGTACGTTTTTTGCGCTCAGGAGGCCGAGGCGAGCCGGGATTCGCGCTCAGAAGGCCGAGGCCAGCAGTGCTCGCGGGGTGGCCAGCGTCTCGCCGGTCAGCGCGCCGCTGTCGTAGAGGGCGACGAGGGCCCCC
>JALYXK010000342.1 GCA_030947145.1 Actinomycetota bacterium | reverse complement strand
CAGCGAATCGACCTCTCCGCCCGGCCACAGGGCGACGTCGTGGCCGGCGGCCAGCGCGGCGGTGATGCTGTCCGGCGCCGCCGGCAGTACGCCCATCCGGCGGAAGTAGGCGCCGACCGCGGGCAAGGCCATCAGCGCGTCGTGCGCCGTGCCGTGGAGCGGGCGTGAGCTGCCGAAGTGGCGCCACCACTGCGCGCCGATCGTCCAGGCGTCCCATACGAACGGGGCGCCGGAGTGGATGCCGATGAACAGGACGGGCGGCTCCGGGATCTTCTCCCAGCCCTCGAGCTCCATCCGGAACCAGTAGTCCATCAGCGGATTCCAGAGGTATTTCTGGCGCTCCATGAACTCCCAATCGGGGCCGTCGAGTGACCATTCCCCGGCTCGATCGGAGACCCATCCCGCGACGCCGGACTGGGCATTGCGTCGCTGCTCCACCTTGCGCTTGGACTGCTCGGCGTGACGCTCGGCCTGGGCCTGCCGAGAACGCCCATTGCTCGCCTGCCGGTCGGCCCTCGGCTCGACATCGTCCATCTGACCGTCCTCCTCGCTCGCTCCTCCGGTTGCTTACCCCACGAACCGTCGGGTTTAACCGATTGATCGGTTCGCGGGCGCGGGCCGCCGGGAGCCCATGAACTCATCCGGCCGGCGCATGAGGGTCCGGGATGCGGGTAGTACGTGAGCCGTGGACACCTCCGCGCTTGAAGACTTTCCCCCACTGCAAGATGTTCCTGCGTTCGCCGGCCATGCTCCGGACCAGGAGCGCCCGCTCGGCGGCTACGCAGCCATGATGGGGTTGTTCTTCGCGCTGTGCGCCGCCTTCGGTAGGTGGCTGCGCGCGAGCAATCTGTCGCTGCCGGATCAGGTCGAGACCCGAGATCTCGTGTTGATCTCGGTGGCCACGCACAAGATGTCGCGCATGTTGGCCAAGGACCGGGTGGGAAGCACGATCCGTGCGCCCTTCACCACGTTCCAGGGCGATGCCGGTCATGGCGAGGTCGACGAGGCCGCCCGAGGCCGCGGCCTCCGGCGGGCCATCGGCGAGCTGCTGACCTGTCCGTATTGCCTGGCGATGTGGATCAGCGCTGGATTCCTCGGCGGGATCGTGGCGTTCCCCCGGCCGACGCGGCTGGTCGCCTCGGCGTTTGCGGTGGTCACCGGTGCCGACACGCTGCAGATCGCCTACCGAAAGGCCGAAGAGCAACTCTGATTCGCCGACTCGGCAACGATCGAGGCGAATATGCTCTTGGGGTGGACGATCCCATCAACCCGGCGCCGGATCCCGAACCGCAGGGGCGCTGCGTGTGCGGCGAGAAGGTGACGATCGCCGACGCCCAGGCGGTGACGCTGCCCAACGGTCGCGCCGGCTGGCAAGGTTTCTGCCCCGAATGCGGCGCTCCGCTGTTCGCGATCCGTCGCCGGGGAGGATCACCGCGAGCCCAGTGACCGCTGTTCGGTGGCGGATCAGTCGCGCTGACGGAGCCTGAGGATGTGCGCCTGCTCGCGCGCGTTCCGGAGCTTGCGAGCCTCGCGGTGAGCCGCTTCGTTGCGCCGGGCGATCTCCTTGGTGAGATCGTCGAACGCCGCCTGCGACGTCGACCGACCCGGGCCTGGCTCCAGATTCTGCTTCTTCGTCATGCGCCGTGCTCCTAATCGCTCTCAGGGGAAATCCGGGCCACGGAGAATGCGAGAGCGCGGCATCAGCAGTGGAGGCTACGTCTCCCATTCTAGTGCCCGGAGGGGCGGGTACACCAAGCCGGGATCGATCTTCCCCGAGGGCGTGGCTGGGCGAGTAGCTTTCCGTAGCCTATGGGGCGCATGGAAGCAGCGGAAGGCGTCGGGTGAGCTTGGCCAGCTCTGAACGGCCGCTGGCGAGGCGACGGCCGCGGAGGTCAGCCCCGGCAGCGACGGGGCTCCGGTCGTTGGGCGAACGCCGGCCGCTCGGGCTGCCGCTGGTCGTGCTGATCGTCGTGCTGGCGGTGGCCGGCGCGCTGGCCGGGGTCTCGGAGTCGGTGTTCACCCACAACGAGAGCCGGCTGCTCAAGCTGCGGGTGCGTGAGGCCGGGTCGGTGCTGACCGCCGGCTTGATCGACACCCAGACGCCGTTGGCCTCGGCGGCGGAACTGGCCGATGCCACGAACGGGGACGTGCAGCGGTTCCGGCGCCTCATCGCCGCGGACGTGGGCCCAGGATCGGGGCAAGCCTTCGTGTCGGTTTCGTTGTGGAGGCTGGCGGCGCCGAACCGGGGACCGTTGGCGGTGGTCGGGGTCGCGCCGAAGCTGCAAACCACGACCTACGCGATACCGGGGTTGTTCGCGCGCGTGGCGCACGCGTCGAAGCTGAGCGTGATCGGGCTGCTGAGCGCGCCGAGCCGACGGTTGGGCTACGCCTACCGAAACCCGGGACCCACCGGCCGGTTCGTCGTCTACGCCGAGAAGACGATCCCCAGCAACCGCCAGTCGAAGATCCGCCGCAACGCGGCGTTCTCCGAGCTCAACTATGCGCTCTACCTGGGCCGGTCGGAGCGATCAGAGAATCTCCTGCTGAGCAGCGTGAATCGGCTCCCGCTGCGGGGGCGGCAAGCCTCCCTGACGGTTGACTTCGGCGACAACGCCCTGACGCTGGCGATGACGCCCAGGCAACCGCTGGCGGGCAGCCTCCCCCAGCGACTCCCGTGGATCATTGCCGTCGGCGGCGTCATCCTGGCGCTCAGCGCGTCGTTGATGACCTCACGGCTGATCCAGCGCCGCCGAGACGCCGAGGATCTCGCCGGTCGCCTCGAGGCGACCGCCAGCGAGAACCGGCGGCTGTACGCCGAGCAACGGAGCATCGCCAGGACGCTGCAGCACGCGATGCTCCCGGACGCATTGCCGCAGGTGCACGGGGTGCAGACCAGCGCGCGCTACGAGGCCGGTGAGGAGGGCATGGAGATCGGTGGTGACTGGTACGACCTGATCCCGCTGGATGATCGCCGGTTGCTGCTGGTGGTCGGAGACGTGTCGGGCCGGGGCCTCCGGGCGGCGACGACGATGGCCTCCCTGCGTTACGCGATCCATGCTTACGCGGCTCAGAACGATCCTCCGGCGACGATCTTGACCAAGCTCTCGCAGCTCGTCGATGTCAGCGACAGCGGGCAACTGGCCACGATCCTGTGCGCGCTGGTCGACATCGATGCCCGCAGCGTGACCGTCACCAGCGCCGGGCACCTGCCGCCGTTGCTGATCTCGGGCGGCGACGCCCAGTACGTACAGAGCGCGGTCGGCCTTCCGATCGGAGTCGAGACTCAGGCTTCCTACTCGTCGACCACGGTCACCGCGACCGGGCCGGCGACGCTGCTGGCCTTCACCGATGGCCTGGTGGAGCGGCGCGGCGAGAGCCTGGACGCGGGGCTCGCGCGCCTGCGCGACGCGGCTCGCTGCCACGATTCGGGGCTGCCGGAGCTGTTGCGCGAACTCGTAGCCGACCTTCGTCACGAACCCTCAGAGGACGACACGGCGATCGTGGGACTGCGATGGACGAGCTAGACGACGAAGCCAACCCGCCGATGACGTTCACGATCCTCGCCCAGGGCGGTGAGACCACGGTCGTCACGATCAACGGCGAGCTGGACATCGCCAACATCCAGGGACTCGAGGTGGCGCTCGCGCCGCTGATCGAGACCCGACCCGCCCGGCTCGTACTCGACCTGGGCGGAGTTGGGTTCGCCGACAGCTCCGCGATCGCGCTGTTGGTTCGATGGGCCACGGCGGTCGACGAGCTGAAGCTCCGCGACGCCTCCCCGCTCCTGCAGAAGGTCATCGAGACCATGGGTCTGGCCGGGAAGCTGCAACTCGAGCCATGAAGCGGGCACGTAGCTTCTCCGCCGAGCCGCAATCGGTCGGCGCCGCCCGGCGGTTCGCCGTCGCCGCGCTGGACGACGCGCCCCTCGATGTCCTGGAGGCGGTCAAGTTGATGGTCTCCGAGCTGGCCACCAACAGCATCCGCCACGCCGAAACCGGCTTCCAGCTGACGATCTGCCGCGCGCAAGGCGCGATTCGGGTCGAGGTAACCGACCATGCCGGCGGCACCCCGGTGATGCGCTCACCGGGACCCGAAGATCCGAGCGGTCGCGGTCTGCGGATCGTCGCCATGCTCTCCGAGGCCTGGGGCGTCGACCGGGCGGCGGCGGTCGGCAAGACCGTGTGGTTCACCCTCTCCGCCGCTGCGCCGTCGTAAACTGTCTCGCCGATGGTCAACTCCTGGAGACGATTCCTGGCTCGCATCGCGGTGGTCTGCGTGCTGCTCAGTGCCCCGATTGCGGCGGCCGGCTGCGGCGCGGCCAGCCACTACGTCGGCAACGTCGTCGCGCACAAGCTCGCCAACCACTACGCCAAGACCCCGGCGGCCCGGCGACGCGTCAATAAGGCCTTCTGCGTCTACAGCGTGTACCGAGCCTTCCACGATCTCACGCACCACCATCTGATCTTCGGCGCGTTGAACGCGCACCAAGCGCTCAAGAACTGCGAAGCCGGGTTCGCCAAGAACAAACGCTGAGCCGCGAAGGATCGCGGCGCCGGCGGCCTGCACAGCGAGCAGTTGCAGCGGGAGTTCGGAGGTGGGCAGGCCCGGCGCAAACGAGGGTATCGCCCGCCACTCGTCCCCACCCCAACGGCTTCAGCGCGTTCGCGGTGTTGAGTCCTGCGGCGATCGCGGCGGCGGTGGTCAGGCGGGAATTCACAGCGGGGATTCTGCCCAGGGAGCCGGCACCCAGGCATGCTCCCGCCAATCGAGGGTAGGGCCAGAACCACGATCTTCGACCGAAAGAATTGCCCATGAGAGCAGTCACCTGGCACGGAAACCACGATGTCCGGGTCGATCAGGTTCCCGATCCGAGCCTCGAATACCCCACCGACGCGATCATCAAGGTCACCTCGTCGGGGATCTGTGGCTCTGATCTTCATCTCTATGAGGTCCTCGGCCCGTACATCGACGTTGGCGACATCCTCGGCCACGAGCCGATGGGGATCGTCGAGGAGGTCGGCGCCGAGGTCACGCATATCAAGCCGGGCGACCGGGTGGTGATCCCCTTCAACGTCTCCTGCGGAAATTGCTACATGTGTGACAAGGGGCTCATGTCCCAGTGCGAGACCACTCAGGTGCACGAGTACGGGACCGGGGCGGCGTTTCTCGGGTACACGAAGCTGTACGGGCAGGTGCCGGGCGGCCAGGCGGAATTTCTCCGCGTACCGCAGGCTCAGTTCGGCCCGATCAAGGTCCCCGAGGGTCCGCCGGATGATCGCTTCGTCTACCTCTCCGACGTTCTGCCCACGGCGTGGCAGGCGGTGGAGTACGCCAACATCCCCGACGGGGGCAGCGTGCTCGTGCTCGGCCTGGGGCCGATCGGCGAGATGGCCTGCCGGATCGCGCAGCACCGCGGCGCCGCGAACGTGATGGCGATCGACCTGGTCCCCGAGCGCCTCGATCGCGCCCGTTCTCACGGCGTCGACGCGATTGCCCTGGAGGAGCACGACGACCTTCCGGAGCTGGTGCGCGAGAAGACCGGCGGGCGCGGGCCAGAGTCGGTGATCGACGCAGTGGGCATGGAGGCCCACGGCGCGCCCGTCGGCAAGCTCGCCCACAGGCTGGCCGGTTTGCTGCCGGACGCCGCGGCTCAAAAGGTAATCGAGACCGCGGGGATCGATCGGCTCAGCGCCCTGCATCTGGCGATCGAGCTCGTCCAGCGCGGCGGCACCGTGTCGCTGTCGGGCGTGTACGGAGGCGCGGCGAGTCCGATGCCGCTGATCCAGATGTTCGACAAGCAGATCAACCTGCGGATGGGCCAGGCTAACGTCAAGCGCTGGATCGACGATCTGATGCCCCTACTGAGCGAAGCTGCGGACCCACTCGGCGTGGATCGCTTCGCCACCCATCACGTCCCGCTCGACGAGGCCCCGCACGCCTACGAGATCTTCCAGACGAAGCAGGACGGGGCATTCAAGGTTCTGCTCAAGCCGTAAGCCGATCCGCGGGGACCACGTTCGGTCGGCGCTAGGCTGGGTAATGAAAGACGATGGCCACGAACCATATACATGTCAATGCGCCGCCCGAACGTGTTTTCGCCGTGCTGGCGGACCCAGAGTCCTACGGCGACTGGGTGGTGGGGTCGGACACGATTCGTGACGCGGACGCGAACTGGCCGGCGGTCGGCTCGCGCTTCCATCACCGGGTTGGCGTCGGACCTCTCAAGATCAACGATCACACCGAGGCCGTCGAGGTCGATCCTCAGCGCAGGCTGGTCATGCATGCGCGAGCGCGACCGATGGGCACGGCGTTGATCAGCATGGAATGGGAGCCCCGCGATGGCGGTGCCTGGGTGACCATGAAGGAAACGGCCGGCGACCCCCTCTCACACATCGCCATCAATCCCTTGACCGACTGGCTGGTGCACCTGCGCAACGACGAGTCGCTGCGCCGCCTCAAGCGAATCGCCGAGACCGGTGAGCTGAAGTCGTCCTGAGCACGCGGACCGCTCCCGAGCGGGCTCAGGCCCGCCAGGGGCGCAGGCGCCGGTCGCTCAATAGTGCGCGCGCGGCTGAGCGACCGCCCATGCCCTGTACCGACCCGCCGGGATGAACCGAGGCTCCGGTGATGTAGAGGCCGCGCAGCGGCGAGCGATGACGGCACAGCTCGGGGGCCGGGCGAAAGAGCAGCTGCTGGTCGAGTTCATAGGAGCCGCCGCCCAGATCGCCGCCGACCAGGCTGGGGTTCTCGGCTTCGGTCTGCTGCGGGTTGCGGATCGCGCGGGCCAGGACCGTGTCCGCGAATCCCGGAGCGAAGCGCTCGAGTTGCGCCTCCACCAGCGCCGCGACGTCCGCGTCGGAGCGGTCGTAGCGGGCCGGGACGTGCGCGTAGCAGTAGAGCGTGTGGTTGCCCGCCGGGGCCCGGGAGGGGTCAAGCAGCGTGTGCTGGCCGATCACCAGGGCGGGACGCTCGGGCATGTCGCCCCGGGCGCCGGCCTCGGCCGCGGCCGAGAGATCGCGGAGTTCGCCGCCGACGTGCACCACCGCCGCCTCCCGGGCCTCGGGCGCGGTCCACGGCACCGGTGCGCCGAGGGCGTAGTCGAGCTTGAACGCCGCGGTGCCGTAGCGCCAGATCCGCAGCCGTCGCATCAGCCGGTGCGGCAGCGCGTCGTCGGGGAGCAGGCCGTGCAGCGCGCGGGCACTGATCGTGCTCACCACATCGCGGGCGGATAGCTCCTCGCCGCCGCGCAGCTCGACGCCGGCCGCCCTCCCGCCGCGAACCAGGATCCGCTCGACGTGCGCATCGCAGCGCAGCGTGACGCCCGCGCGCTCGGCGATCCGCACCAGCGCCTCGGCGATCTGACCCTGGCCGCCGGCCGGGAACGGCCAGCCATACGAGTGCGCGAGGAGCTGCAGCAGGAACCCGAACGCCCCGCTCCCCGCGGTGGCGGGTGGAAGCCCGGAGTGCTGCGCCGAACCCGATAGCCAGGCCGTCGGCCGGGACGCGCCGTCGAACACGTCCAGGCCGAACGCCTCGATCGACCCGGCCATCCGCCGGGCCAGCAGCAGCGTGTCGCGGCGCAGGCCGGCCGCCAGCGCGAGCGGCTGGCGGACCGGCGGCAATGGCCCCAAAATCGTCTCGACCAGACGGCGGGCCAGCGGCCGGTATTGCTCGATCAGCTCGCCCCACGCCGCTCCCGCTGCCGGGCTCGTCGCCTCGAGCGAGGCGACCGTGGGCTCGAGCTCGTGATGGAGGGCGATCGCCGTGCCGTCCTCGAAGGGGTGCGCCATGATCGCTTCCGGGCGCACCCAGCGCACCCCTTCCGCCTCGAGGTCGAGCTCTCGCATCGCGGGTGACGCGACCGTCATCGGATTGAAGCCGGCGCAATGATCGTGGACGAAGCCGGGCAGCGTCGCCTGGACGCTCGAGCTGGCTCCGCCGGGGCGAGGAGCGTGCTCGAGCAAGGTGACGTCGAGCCCCGCCTGGGCGAGATTGATCGAGCAGACCAGGCCGCTGGAGCCGGCGCCGACGACCACGACACGCTTGTCAGGCATCTTTGAGCCAGCTACCCCAGCGGCCGTCCCGGCGAAACGGTGCCAGCGGTCGGCGCTCAGGCCGAGGCGCCGAGCGCGTGCTCGATCTCGGCGATCGCCGCTTGCTCCCCGGCGCTGATCGCGGCTTCGTCTCGTCCGCCCTCGCGGTGTGCCTTGGCGACGTTCTCGGCCAGAGCGACCACGAACCGCTTGTAGTCATCGAGCTCCTGCGGCGTCGCCTTGTCCTCGAGCAGCCCTACCGCATCGCGCAGATGCGCCAGGCCGTTGCGCTTGAGCTCCTCGAAGGAGCGGTGGCGCGTGTGATCGATCTCCGGTTTTGCCCCCACGATCTCATCGAGAAGCTCGCTCTGGCCGTGGAGCTGGCGGGCCTCCGCGTAGGTCTTGGCCATGGAGAGGGTCTCGCGCAGCGTCCCGCCCCGCCCCGCCGTGATCACGATCATGGCGGCGCTCGGCGGACCTTCCAGCACCAGCTCCCATTGCTCGGGGGTGAAGTCAGCCTTCCCAGTCATCTCGGGCGCTCCTTTCGCCGGTTGTTTGGCAGTCTAGGTGAGGGCTAGGATCGGCTCGTGGAGAACCAACGTCTTGCCTTTGCCTTCGCGCCCGCCTATCGCCGTGCGGCGCGCCTGTTCGGCGTGACGCCGGCCAAAGCCTGGGTCGAGGTCGGCGAGGACCGATTCCGGGCCCGGTTCGGCCCCTGGCGGGTGGAGACCCCGCTGGCCAACATCACCGAGGTTGCGCTGACCGGGCCGTATCGCTTCCTCAAGACCGCTGGGCCCGCGCGGCTGGCCATCACCGACCGCGGCCTGACCTTTGCCAGCAACGGCGCGCGCGGCGTCCGGGTGTCATTCCGCACGCCGGTGCGGGGCCTGGATCCGTTCGGGATCATCCGTCATCCCGAGCTGACGGTGACGGTCAGCGACGTGGACGAGCTGGCCACGTTGCTCGGCCGCCGTGCTACCTGACGTCACGGATCGCAGGCGACCGCGTCAGCCGGGACGACGCAGCTCGACGTTCGCTTGCTCGGCCACCAGTCGCGCCGCGAGCAGCTCGCCGTTCACGTCGCCGTAGCGCGCCAGCGCACGCTGATGGACATCGGACACGAGCGCGGCCAATTCGAGGGGCACGTCGAGCCGCTCACCCAGCCTCAACACCGTCGAGAGCTGCTGGCAGCATCCCGACAGCGAGAACGACGCGAGATCATCGCCGTCGAGCAGGGCATCGGCATCGACGGCCATGAAGCGACTTGCGGCCGCGCTCTGGGCGACGGCGTCGCGCAGGACGTCGAGATCGAGTCCGGCTCGCCGCGCCAGCGTCAACGCCTCGGCGCTGGCCACGGCTTGACCGAACCACAACAGGTTCGTGAGCAGTTTGACCAGATAGCCACTCCCGCTGGAACCGACGTGAAGCACTCGGTCGGCCAGCGAATTCAGTACCGGACGCACATCGTCCAGGTCCGCGGGCCGGCCACCGACGAACGCCAGCAGCCGGCCCGACCGGGCCGCGACCGGCCCCCCGGCGACCGGCGCGTCCACCAGGCGAACTCCACTCGGCCCGGCGCTGGCGGTCAGATCCTCGGCCAATTGCGGCGAGCCCGTGCTCATGTCCAGCCAGATCGCGTTCGGGCCCAGCCCGGCGAGAACGTCGCCGGCCACCCCGGAAACCGCCTCGGGGCCCGGCAGCACGGTGATCAACACGTCGGCCCCGGTCGCCGCGGCCGATGCGCTCGCCTCCCAGGCTCCGCCAGTCCTCAGCAGTTCGTCACGCAGGCCGGGGCGGACGTCGGTGGCCCGGACCGAACAGCCGCGCTCCACCAGCCGCGCGCACATGGGCAAGCCCATCCGGCCCAGCCCCACCAACCCTATGTCGATTATTCGTCGGCGTCCTGGTCGGATTCTTCGGGCACCGCTCCAGGTACCGACGCATCGCCGCGCTTGCGTTGCCATTCCTGACGCGTGGTCTCGATGTGTTCGCCGACCTGCTCGCTGCGGCGCTGGAGATCGTCGGCCTCACGCTCGAACTGATCCGCCACCTTCTCCACATCATTCTCTTCGGAGGAACCCATGGCCGACAACTACCCCATCGCCACGAGGCGCACACATCCGGTCTCAGCTGAGGTCGCGGGGCTCGAGCGGACGGATCGCCGGGCCTTCGAGCACGGCGCCGTCAACATCGAACCGCGATCCGTGGCACGGACAGTCCCAGCTGCGCTCGGCCCCGTTGAAACGCAATAGGCATCCGAGATGCGTGCACCGCAACGACACGCCGTGCAGCACCCCGTCGTCGTCGCGGTAGGCCCCCGACTTGGCCAGACCGTGGCGCATCACGCGGGCCTGGCCATTCGGTATCTCCCCGGCGGAGGAGACCTCGGCCGGCGTGACCCGATCGACCGCCATCAGCGCGCCGAACTTGGAGCCGAGTCGCGCGATCTCAGGCGTCGAGCGCAGCGAGAGCCGGCTGGGGGTGAAACGCGAGGCCCAATCGTGTTGGCGACCGAGCACGGCGTTTGCGAGGATGCGTGCGGCGAACGTCCCACCGGTGAGACCCCACTTGGACCATCCCGTGGCCACCCACAGTTTCGATGATCGCGGCACCAGCGGTCCGATCATCGGGAGATGGTCGTAGGGGACGGGATCCTGCGCCGACCAACGCCCGAGGTGCTCGGCCACATCCCAGTGGCGCTCGGCGAAGGCCTCAAGCCTGGCGAAGCGCTCGTTGGTGACGCCCGCGGCGCCGGCGGAATGACCCTCGCCGCCCACGATCACGACGTCGCCGGTGAACTGCAGCGAGCGTGAGTTGCTCCCGGCGCTGATCGCCATCGTCCTCGGCGGTGCGTCCCGAACGCGCGCGGCGATGCAGTAAGACCGCTGGGCCTTCAGGCGGGCAAAGTACAGGCCGCGGTCCAGAATCGGGTAGTGGGTAGCCACCACGACCTGTCCGGCGGACACGACGCCGTGCTCGGTGTGCACCCGGCAGCGCGCCCCGGACTTCACCGAGAGCACGCGGGAGGATTCGAAGACCCGACCGCCCGCGTGCACGAACTCATCGGCCAATCCGCGGACGTAGCGCACGGGCTGGAAGCCGATCTGGTCCCTTAGCCAGACCGCGCCGGCCACCGGATAGGGGAGACCGGCGTCGTCATCACTCCATTCGACCGGCAGGCCGGCCCGGGTCGCGGCGTCAAACTCGTCGGCCACGGCTTGGAGCTCATCTGGGCCGGCGGCATAGGTGACGGCCGGACGTCTCTGCAGCTCGCACTCGATCCCGGCGTCGGCGGCGAGCTGGGCCACGTCCTGCACCGCGGCGGCGCAGGCAGTCGCATAGACCTCCACCGCCTCCGCGCCGTGGTGCGAGCCGATCGTGCTGAGAAGAGTCGATTGCAGAGCGGTGACCTTGGCCGACGTGCACCCGGTCACCCCGGAGCCGATGGTGCGAGCCTCCAGCAGCGCCACCTTCACGCCAGCCTGCTGGAGGCGCAGCGCGGTCGTGACGCCGGCGATACCTCCGCCGACCACGGCGACATCCGCCTGGATCTGGCCGCGGAGCGGCGGGTGATCGGTGTGCGGCGCTCCGACCAGCCAGAGCGAGGAATTAGCGGAGGTCGTGGCGGACATCGGGACTTCTTCGCGGCGTGACCTCAGCGCCACGCCGCGAGCCTGCGTTTATCTAGTGCTTCTCGTGAGGCAACGACAGCTCGTCGTCGCCCTCCAGCACGTCCTGCTGCTGGTCTTGCGGCTGGTTGGATTCCAGCTTGTCTGCGTCCCCCGACACGTCCTCTTTGCGGCCTTCCTTGTACGCGTGCAGCGGAGTGTCCGGAGTCGTCGCGTCGTCAGCCTGCGTCTTGCCGTCTTGATCCGGCATGAACCTCTCCTCCCTGTCGGTGGTTACCACATCGGCTACCCGAGGCCGGACCAACTAAACGCCGACCGCGCCGACCGCCACTGGGCGTCCAGCCGGTAGGGCGGGCCTACTGCCGCGCGCCGAGCCCGGTCAGGAGTTCCCGCACGCGCGCGGGACCGCTGGTGCTGCGGGCCAGCGGGGGGGTTTGATCATCCGCTCCTTCTCGCATGCCGATCATCAGCTCTCGGATCGCCTCGGTGGCGGTCTGCCGAGGCTCCCAGCCGAGCTCGTGGCGGGCACGTCCGGTACTCATCAGCGGCACCGACAGCGCGATGTCAAGCCACCCCGGCTCGACTGGTTGCAGGCGCATCGCGAAGCTCACCGCCGCCGCCCGGCGCAGCACCGAAGCTGGCACGTTCCGCGGCGGTGCGTCCAGCAGCTCGGCGAGCTCGGCGGTCCCGATCGCCGGCTCGGCCGCGACGTTGAATGCGCCAGCGGAGTCGCTGAGCACCGCTCGTCGGTAGGCATCCCCGACGTCATCTGAGTGGACCGCCTGGAAACGCAGGCCGGGAACATCGGGGGTGAACGGCACGAGCCCGGAACGCAACAGGGCGCGGGGGAGGAACGGACCCACGAACAGCCGCCGGATCTCCGTCGCGGCGTCGCGCTTGAAGATCAACCCCGGGCGTAGGCGGGCCACCCGCAGGCTTGGCTGCTCCTGCTCCAGCCGGTCGAGCTCGCGCTCGACGGCGGCCTTGTGCCGGGAGTAGAACGACGTCGCGATGCCGTCGGTGGGCCAGGATTCGTCGACGAATCGATCCTTCGGCCCGGGGGAGTAGGCGCCGACCGATGAGGCGTAGACGAGCGCGGGCACCTTCGCCGCCACCACGCTCTCGAACACGCGGCGACTCCCCAGGAGATTCACCCGGCTGGTGACCGACTCGTCCCGCCCCGGCTGGATCAGCCAGGCCAGGTGCACCACGACGTCCGCGCCACGGAAGATCGGGACGAGCTCGGACTCGGTGACGTCGGCGGCCACGAACTCCGCGCCGTTCAGCTCTCGCATCGGCGCTCGCCGCGCGAGAGCCACGATCTGGTCGACCCCACCATCGCCGGCGAGCGCGGCAACCACCGACGTTCCCACATTGCCGGTGGCCCCGGTCACGACGACGCGCATAGTCAGTCGGGACTACCCCGCTGCCGGACGGCGGCAAACTGGTCGATGAGGGTCGCCCCGGCCTCGTCGGTGTAGAGGAAGGTCGCATTGCGTCCACTTTCCTTGGCCCGATAGAGGGCGCGGTCGGCGTTGCGGACGAGTGTGTCCACGTCGTGAGCGTTCTCGCTCGAGCACACGCCGGCGGACACGGTCACCGCCAGTCCGGGCTCGGCCGGGGTGCGTTCGATCGCCCTCCGTATGCGGTCGGCGGCCGCGAAGGCGCCGTGCCCATCGGTCTCGGGGAGCAGCAGCGCGAATTCCTCGCCACCGATTCTGGCCACCATCTCGCCGTCGCGAGTGTGGGCGCTCAGGAGTTGGGCGAAGGCGACCAGCACGCGGTCGCCGGCTTGGTGGCCGTGCCGATCGTTGACGGCCTTGAAATGGTCGAGGTCCATCAGCACGAGGCCGAGAGTGTGCTGGTAGCGGCGGGCGCGGGCCGCCTCGGTGCCCAGGCGCTCGTGGAAAGCCCGACGGTTGGGGATTCCCGTCAGCGAGTCGGTCGAAGCCTCGCGCGCCAGCCGCTCCCAGGCATCGGCGTTCGAGATCGCCAAGCCGACCAGGGAGGCGAAGCGCTCGAGTCGTTGTTCGACGCCGACCGGAATCTGATGCTCGCCGTAGGCCGCGCCCAGCGCGCCCCACAGCTGGCCGGCGACGACGATCGGAGCCGCCACCCCATCCTTGCCGCCGAGTCCGACCATCAGGTCGGAGATCGGGTCGGTGGCGCTGTCGTAGCCGGCATCCTTCCGGGCCCCCCGGCCGGTGCGGAACACCAGGGCCGAGGCGGTCACTCCGTCCAGCGCATAGGCGGCGCCGACCAGCTCCTGATCGTCCCGGGTCCATCCGCCGAGCACGATCCCCCGATTGGTCGCGGCGTCAAAGCGACTCACGGCCCCGGTGCGCGCGTCGAACAGCCTCACCACCTGCTCGGCGACCGATGTGAACACAGCGTCGGGAGTCGCCGCCTGCGCGACGAGCGTCGCGATCTGGCCAACCGCCGCCTCCTCGGCGTCGCGCAGAGCCAGCTGCTGGGTGAAGTGGCGCGTGCGGGTGGCGGTCTGACGCAGAATCAGCATCACCGCGGCGGTTACGGTCAGGCCGAGGCTGAGCACCAGCCACGGGACGGCCGATATCGACGAGCCGGGCACCGCCGACCAGACGCTCCAGCGGCGGCCGGCTACCGCGATGACCGCCTCGGAGCCGGACGGAGCCTGCGAGTCGGAGGTCAGGATCTCGGCGCCGTCGCGGATCCTCAGGTGAACGCCCGGCATGTGCTCGGTGACGGTCGAGGCCAGCTGACCGGCGACATAGGCGGTGGCGACCCAGCCCTCGAGCCGGCCGCGCCCGTCTCGGACCGGGACGTAGACGACCACTCCGCGCGTGCTTGAGCGTCGCCCGAGGAACTGCACCGGCGGGGTGGCCAGCTGATGTCCCGTCCTCGCCGCCTGCGCCAGGAGTTCGCGCCGCAGTGCGTTCCCGGCGATGTCGAGACCAAGCGGCGGCGGCCCGGGGCCCACCTGCCGGTACGCCGCGAGTACCAGATGCAGCGGCCGCCGGGCGGCCGGACGCAGCACGCCGGGCCGAGGGGTCTCGACGAGGCGCAGCCCGGTTCGGCGGGCAAACGCGGCCCGGTCCCGTTCCGGAACCCGTTGCACGAAGCCCGTGCTGTTGGCCAGCGGCTGGCTAATGACGATGCTCGAAAGCGCGGGCCAGCGGTTGCCGATCGGGCTGCCGAGCCTGCCCACCACCCGAGCCAGGGCAAGCTCGCGGGCCAGGACATCGTCGACGACTCGCTCAGGAAGGTCACCACCTGTGCTGCGTCGCTGGCGCTGCGCTTCACGGTCGGATTCCCCCGCGTAGAGGGCGAAGGTTAGGGCGATTACGCCGACCACCAGGGTAGATCCGAGCAGCCACCAATGATCCACCAAGCGGCGCATTGCCGGATTCATCGGCAGGTTCTGAACCCGGCATGAGCCCGGCGATGAGGCCAACGGCCCACGGCGCCGAGTTGCTGTCCGGCGAGCTCATGGATCTGGCCATGACCCTGACGCCCTAGGCCCCAGCGGCGCAGACACCGCTGGGGCGACGTTCCCGCGCTAGCTGCTGTCGGCGACCGGATCCGGTCGCACGAGCACCGTGTCGGCGACCTGGATGATCTCGCTGATCGGCAGGTCGGCCGCCTCGGCGTGACGGCGGATCGCCTCCGGACTGGTGGCCTGGTAGATGCAGACCGTGCCCACGGCGCCGTCGGCCTCGCCCAGGACGTAGCTACGGATCCAGCGCACGTCGTTGGGCATGTCCTCGCCGGCCGCCGTCGATCGCTCTGCTGCCTGCTGCAGATCCTCGGGTGTGCGCCAGCCGTCGCGGCGCAGGATCACGTAGGTATTCATGTTGCTCCCCAGTGGGTTGGATTGGACTCGATGTCCCGCTCAGCGTCTGATTGCGGGCCACCACGGTTCGCCGTGGACGCCCGGTCGCGCATCGGGGATGATCGTCCATCTGGGGTCGCGCGGTGCTTAAACTTCGATCCGGGCCGGAGCCCGAGCGCCTCCGCGCGCTCCGGATGATCACGCATCGGCACCTACGTCGCGGTGATGTATCCGGCCATGTAGCCGGGGTGATTCATGGCCCAGCCCTGTGCATCCGTGTCGCATGGGATCACGCACATCCACTCGAACCGGCCCGCTTTGGTGGCCAGAAGCGTGTAGCTGTGGGTCCCTGGGCGCACGATGATGCTGACACCGGTGCCAGGGGAGGTGATGCTGTGTGGACTCGAGTCCTTGTTGTCGATCACCAGCCGCGTCGGACGACCCACCCTGACGGCGAAGTTGGTCTTGGAGTAAGAGTCATGCATCTT
>JALYXK010000324.1 GCA_030947145.1 Actinomycetota bacterium | reverse complement strand
CTGGCCCCGCACCCAAGGCTGGTCGGGCTGGCCGTCGTCCTGGCGGTGGCGCTCTGCCTCGATCTGCGGGGCGCCCCCCCCGGCCCTCTGCGCCAGGTCAACGAGCGCTGGCTCGACGAATTCCGGGGCTGGGTCTACGGGCTCGGATTCGGGGTGCAGCTCGGACTGGCCGTCACCACCGTGGTCTCCAGCGCGGCGACGTATGTGGCGCTGGCGGCCGCCTTCCTGACCGGCGACGCGGCGCGGGGCGCATTGGTGCTCGGTTGCTTCGGCGTGATCCGCGGGATCACGCCGCTCGCCGCCGCGCGCGTGCGCCGCCCCGATCAATTGCTGGCGCTGCACGCCGGGCTCGAGCGCTGGCGGGCGCCGAGCGCCCGCGCCGGAGCCGTCCTGCTCGGGGCGATGCTCGGCCTCGCCGTGGTCTGGGGCGCGGTGTGATCCTGACGCTGGTGATGGCAAGCCCGCCTTGATCGGAAGCGGATAGTGATCCTCGATGCTCACCAGCTGCGGATCGAGCTGCCGGCGGCGTGGAGCGGTCGCATCTGGGCCCGGGCGCACGATGTGGCCACCTTGCATCTGGCCAACTACGGGCTGTCGCTCAGCGATGGCGAGTTCGGCGATGCCAGCACGGCCAAGATGGCGGCGGGCGGGTCGTTTCTCGCGCTGACCGAGTACCGCCCGGGGGCAGGGCTGGCCCCAGGTCGCGGACTATTCGCCCCCGGGCGGATACCCCGCCGGCTCGATCCCACGGCGTTCAAGTCGACCGGCCTGGCCCATCCGCGGGCGGGCCAGGTGGGAATGCAGCACTTCTTCACCGCGGCTCGCCGGCCGTTCTGCCTCTATGTCGTGCTGGCGGGCCCACGGCACGCACGGCGGGGTCAGCTCGCCGCCGTCGATCAGGTGCTTTGCACCCTGAGCATCCGTCCCCGCGAGTAGGCTTCGCGATGATGTCCCGGTCTGCGCTGCCACCGGACGAACCTTCAAAGCAGCCGGGGAGTGACCGCCTCGACCGGCGCGCCTTCCTGGCCGGAGTCGGCAGCCTCGGCCTGGCCCTCACCACCGGCAGGGGCGCGAGTGCCAAGGCGAAGCTCCCTCCGGTGACCGGGGCGGGTCCGAGCTCGCGGGCGAGGATCGCCAAGGCCGGCTCCCCGAAGACGCTCCAGCAGGCGATCAAGGGCCATGTGTTCCACCGAGGCCAGCCCGGGTTCGGCGGCGCCGCGCACGTCTTCAACCCGCGCTTTGACTCGGTGCAACCGAGCGCGGTGGCGCGCCCGATCAACGACGTCGACGTGCGCAACGCGATCCGGTTCACCGTGGCGCACAACATGCCGGTGCGGGCTCGCTCGGGCGGGCACAGCTACGCTGGTTACTCGACCCTGTCGGGCGGGGTGGTTCTGGACCTGCGCAAGCTCAACTCGATCCACGTCGACAAGCACGCCGGCACGGCCACCGTCGGCGCCGGTGTGCAGCTGATCGACATCTACGCCGGGCTGGCCAAGGCCGGGGCCACGCTCCCGGCGGGCTCATGCCCGTCGGTGGGTGTCTCCGGCGTCACCCTCGGCGGCGGGTTCGGGCTGGCCGGACGGCACTTCGGCCTTTCCTTGGACAACTTGATGGCGGTGAAGATCGTCACCGCCGACGGGCGGCTTCGCACCGTGGACAAGAAGAGCGACGCCGACCTGCTCTGGGCGCTGAAGGGCGGTGGGGGCGGCAATTTCGGCGTGGTCACCGAGTTCACCTTCAAGGTCCATCCGCTGCCGGCCAGCGCCGCCTACTTCAACGTCACCTGGCCGTGGTCATCCGGAACCGCGGGGATCGACGCCTGGCAGTCCTGGGCGCCCCACGTCACCGACAAGATCACTTCGATCCTGCACGTGAACTCGGCGCGGTCGCACCCGGCCGTCCCTCCCTCGATCACCGCCAACGGGCAGTACCTCGGCTCCGCCAGCGCGCTGCCCAGCCTGCTCGCGCCACTGCTCTCGGTGCCAGGGGCGAACCTCGTCAGCCATTTCGACCTGCCCTACGTGCCGCTGCAGCTCCTCTGGGCCGGCTGCACCCACGACACCGTGGCCGCCTGCCACACCATGGGCGCCGGTCCCGGCGGAACGCTGAAGCGCCTGAAGTTCAACGCCAAGTCGGACTACGTGGCCACGCCGTTGTCGAGTGCGGGCCGGAACGCGGTGGTGGCGGCCGCCGAATCTGCCGTTGCCTCAGGGGGTGCCCTGCTCTGCGACGCCTACGGCGGCGCGATCAATCGGGTGGCTCCCGGCGCGACGGCGTTCGTTCATCGCCAGCAGCTGTTCTGCATCCAGTACTACGGCAACGGCCCGAGCGCGGCCTGGATCGACCAGGCGTGGAGCAAGCTGCGCCCATTCGTGTCGGGCATGGCCTACCAGAACTACATCGACCCGCACCTGAAGGGCTGGCAGCAGGCCTACTACGGGAACAACTACAAGCGGCTGAAGGCGACCCGCAAGCGGATCGACCCACACCATTACTTCAACTTTCCGCAAGCGATCGGCCGCTGAGTCAGGTTCCCGCGGGCGATCTGCCGCCCAGCGGCGCACCGCCGGTCGTGCCCGGCGGCAGCAGGTGGCCGTGGTACTTGGCCGCGTCGTTGGCCGGGGGCGCCACGCAGCGCGTGCGGTTGATGCGCAGTTGGTTGGTGTAGGTCGCGTTCACCCGGGTGGCGAATACCCCGAACTGGGTTTGCGCGGCCGCGCTGACCGTCACCGTCACGGTGAACGGCACCAGTTCTCCCCGGCGTTTGATCCGGCCGCCGCAGCGCAGCGGTGCGTAGAAGCTGCCGAACGCCTGGTACGTGCCCGGCTTGGTGCGGACCAGCACGAGCCGGTCGGTGCCGGCTGGCCGGGGCCGGGTCAGATCCACGGTCGAGCACGGGCCCGTGGCGCAGCTCGACGTGAACGTCCACGTCCGCGACACGGTCTGCCCCTTGTGCTCGCCCGGCACGTTCGTGGCCTTGGTGATCCGCCCGGCGAGCAGGAAACTCCCCTCGAGGCGGGCGCCGGCCAGCAACGGGTTGACCGCCGCCGTGGCGCCGGCGGGGGCGCCGAAAGCGGCGAGCACCACCAGCCGGGCGCCCATCGCGGCCCAGCCACGCCGGCGATTTCGGGTCGGATGGTCCACGCCGACGATGGTCACAACGGCTTTCGATTATTCGGATCTAGGGGCTCGAACCGACTGCTGGGCCAGCTCGACCAGAAGGCGCACACCGAAGCCGCTGGCGCCCTTATCGGCCAGAAACGGGCGCTTGACCCCGAATCCGGTCCCGGCGATGTCGAGGTGTGCCCAGGAAACGTCTCCGGCAAAGTGGTGCAGGAACTCCGCGGCGACGATCGTTGACGCCTCGCGCCGCTCCGGCAGGTTGGTGATCTGTCCGTACTGCCCCTTGACCAGCTCGGCGTAGTCCTCGTGCAGCGGGAGCCGCCAGATCGGCTCGCCGGCGGCGGTGCCAGCCTCCGTGACGCTGGCCGCCCACTCGTCGTCGTTGCTCATCAATCCGGCGAAGACGCTGCCGAGCGCCACGACGACGCCGCCGGTCAGGGTGGCCAGGTCGACTAGCTGCTCCGCCCCCTCGCGGATGGCATAGGTGATGCAATCGCCGAGCACGAGGCGGCCCTCGGCGTCGGTGTTGTTGAGCTCGGAGGTCGTGCCGTCCAGCGCGGTGACGATGTCGCCGGGCTTCACCGCGTGGCCGCCCGGCATGTTCTCGGTCGCTCCGACGACGCCGAGCACCGACACCGGGGCGCGCAACTCGGCCAGCGCGATGATCGCCTCGATCACCGCGGCGCCGCCCGCCATGTCGAACTTCATCTCGTGCATCTTGGCCGCCGGCTTGATCGACAGGCCGCCCGTGTCGAAGGTGACCGCCTTGCCGACGAAGGCCAGGCGCGGCGGCTCCCCCCCCGCGCCGTCGTACTGGAGCCTGATCAACCGGGCTCCCTGGGCAGAGCCCTGGGCGACGGCGGCGAACATGCCCATGCCCGCCTCGCGGATCGCCGTCTCGTCCAGGACGGTGACGGTCAGGCCCTCGAGCCGGTCGGCGGCGGCCGTCGCGTAGGCGGCCAGCGCCTCCGGGGTCATGTCGTTGGCGGCGGTGTTGCCGAGATCTCGCGCCCGATTCTGCGCGCGGGCGATCACGGCCCCGGTCCCGACGGGCGCCGATACGTCGTGGTGGGCGCTGACGATCAGCCGCTCGATCGCGGGGGAGTCGCCCTCGCGCGGGAACTTGTAGCGCTCGAAGCGGTATTCGCGCAGCAGGGTGCCCTCGACCAGTCCGGCCACCACGTCGTCGTCGACGTGGTGTGGCACCTCCCAGCAGAGCGCCTTGGTTCCGAGCTCGCGCGCGCGCCGGGCGGCGGCCGCGGCCGCGGCTCGGGCCCGCGCGGCGTCGAAT
>JALYXK010000349.1 GCA_030947145.1 Actinomycetota bacterium | reverse complement strand
TGAGTAGAGCCACGGCGAACGCGCCGCCACTCAGGGCTGCGATCCCGCCGGCGAGCAGCCAGGGCACGCCGCGACCACGTCGCCGGCCTGGAATCGTCGGCGTCACCGAGGCGGGTAGCGCGGGGGAGCGGCCTGCCGCCCCGGGGACCACGTCCGCCGCTGCCGCTGGCCCCGCGACTTCAGCTGCCGCTGGGACCGCTACCGCAGCTGCCGCCAATAGCGCGAACGCGGTTGCAGGTGCCGGAGGGGCAGTCGCGACGTCGGCCGGGAGCAGAAATGTCGCGCCAAACACCCGCTCGGCTCGGGCCGCGCGTAGCTCCAGCGCCTGGCACGGAAGGCAGCTCTCTAGGTGGCGGTCGAGCGCTCGTTGATCGTGCCCGTCCAGCTGGTCGTCGGCCGCCAAGGCGAGAAGCCGCGCCGTGTAGAAGCAATCGTCCTCGTGCTCGGCACCGAGCACCTGGCGCCACCCGGTGTGGACCACAGGGCGGCTGGTCAGGGCATCGGCGACGACGATTCCCGTGCTGGCCAGCAACCGCTCCTGGTCGTTCGCCGAGGACTCCGGTCCGCGCTCCTCGCGCTCGAGTACCCGACTGAATACGTCATCGACGGAGGCGGCCACGCCCATCTCGCGGCAGTACCGGCCGACGGCTTGCCGGGCCTGATCGGAGCCGAGCGGCTCCTCAGTGGTCTCCCGATCTTCCGTGGGGCCGTTCTCCAGTGCCGCCAGCGCCGGCAGGGGGACGGATCCAGGTTCCGCCGCAGGTTCAGCCTCGGCGTGCCAGTGGTCGGCGCTCGTGAGTTCTGCCTCGGGGAACGCGGCGCCCGCAGGTTCAGCCTCGGGTGCTTCGGCGGTCGTGGGGTGGGCGGCCGTGGGTTCGGTGAGCGCCGGGGCCTCGGAGGGAGGCCCACCGGCCACCGAGCTCGATGCGGGTTCGGCGGAGGGAGCGACCGGCTTGCGGACTGCGACGGGCGGCGCTTGGCCGGGCGCCGTCGCCCGGAGAGCCGGGGCCTGCTTGGCTACCGCCCCGGCCAGAGCTTTCCCGCCGCGCCACGCGTGCTCGAGCAATCCTCCTGATCGGCGTCGGCGATCGATCATCAGCCAAGAATAGGACCGAGAGCCACTGGTCGATGCACCAACCCGTGCGCGGTTAGGTGGCGCCCTCGGCGGTGCCCGCGCGCCGTACGGCT
The DNA here is from genome assembly GCA_030947145.1 of Actinomycetota bacterium. Classification (GTDB taxonomy): domain Bacteria; phylum Actinomycetota; class Thermoleophilia; order Solirubrobacterales; family Solirubrobacteraceae; genus Palsa-465. The sequence continues at coordinate 4,356 of JALYXK010000349.1, read as the reverse complement.
GCGGTCGAGAACGCCGCCTCGGCGGCCCGCAGGCGCGCTTCGGTGGCGGCGCATAGCATGCAGCCCGCAACGTGGTCGGTTACGGCGCGCTCGTCGCCGCGGAATTCCCCGTTGGCTCTGGCCGCCAGCAGCTCTGGCATGGCCGCGCAAACCCTGGTCTGCGTCGAGGGGGTCGGATGTCGGCGACCGCGCGGCGTCGCCTCGATCGCCGGCGCGGCGAAGCGGCTGGCGGCGGCGGACCGGGTGGCGGCGAGCAGCACCGCCTCGAGGCTCGGAGCCGCCTCAAAGCTCTGATCGCCTGTGGACATCCGGCCGACGAAGTCCAGAAACGCCGCCTCGCACGCTCCGGTTACCAGCACTGGCGCGCAGGCCACTTCGCAGTAGGCCCGGACCATGCCCATGTGCGAGTCGCGAAACCCCGCGAACGCGTGGGCGTCCCCAGCGCGGATCAGGTCCGGAAGCGAGACCGGACCGGCCGGTGGCGAGCCGCCCGCGCTCAGATCGGAATCCCCCACAGCGGGAACCAGCGGGTGAGTTCCTCTTCCAGCGGCAGCTCGGCCCCGATCTGGGCCTTGAGCACCAGCTCGCGCTCGTTGTCGCGCTGCTGGTCACCGCCGGCGGGGACGAACGGATAGAACTTCCCGCGCTTGTAGTTGTAGATCCAGTAGAGCGGTTTGCCGTGGGAGTCCTGGAAGGCGAACACCGCGCAGAGGACGCGCTCGCCGTAGCCGCCCCCCTCCAGGGCGCTGCTGACCGCGTTGATGTTGACCACCAGATCGTCGAAATCCTTGCCCCTGAGCACCAGCCAGCGGAAGCCGTAGGCGTCGTCCTGGCTCTCGACCGTGGTGCCGCTGTCCTTGGCCGTAGCGCGCACCACCTCTTCCATATCGCGAACGATCGACTCGAAATCGGCGGTGGCCAGCGGCTGGAAGACGATCGCCGCCGCCCCCCGCGAGGTGACGCCCAAGGTCATCTCGAGGGTGACATAGGCGGTGCTCATCGCGAACAGCCGGTCGGGGGCGGGCGGGGCGAGCTTGCGCCGGCCGGTCAGCACATCGAGAAAGCCCACCGCGGCTACCGGGCGCCCTGCAGCTGGGACTCGAGGCGCTGCAGGGCGGCGATCCGCTGCTCGAGCGTCGGGTGCGTCGAGAACAGGTTGGCCGCGGTCTTCTTGACCCCGGGGGGGAAGATGTAGAACGCCGCGAGCTCGCCGGAGGCGGCGCGCAGGTCGCGCTGGGGGATCTGCTGCATCTGGCCGCTGATCTTCATCAGGGCGGAGATCAGTGCGCTCGGGCGGCCGGTGAGGATCGCCGAGCCGCGGTCGGCCGCGAACTCGCGGTAGCGCGACAGGGCCTGCAGGAGGACGAAGGAGATCGCGTAGACGGCGGCCGAGACGAGGATCACCACGATGAAGCCGGGGCCGCTGTCGCCGTCCCCGTCACCGTCGCCGCCGCCAAAGGCGCCGCCGAACCAGAAGCCCATCTGCACGATGAACGAGGCCACCGAGGCGAAGAAGCTGGCCAGCGTCATCACCATCACGTCGCGGTTGGCGACGTGACTGAGTTCGTGGGCCAGGACCCCCTCGAGCTCGCCCGGCGTCAGCAGCTGGAGGATTCCGGTGGTGGCGCAGACGGTGGCGCTCTTGGGGGAGCGGCCAACGGCGAAGGCGTTGGGCATCGGCGTCTGGGCGACCGCCACGCGCGGCTTAGGCAGGTTGGCCTGGATGCAGAGCCGTTCGATGATCGCGTGGAGCTCCGGCGCCTCCTGCGGGGAGACCTCCTTGGCCCCCATCGACGCCAGCGCGATCTTGTCCGAGGTGAAGAACTGGATCAGGAACAGTCCGCCGGCGATCACGGCGATCGTGACCGCCCCGATGCCGGCGGCGAACAGCACGCCGACCAAGACCGCGTAGACCAGCCCGAGCAGGAACAGGGTCACGAGCATCCGGGCCTGGAGCCCGGTATCGCGACCGAATGATTTTGAGGGTGCCATGGTGCCCTTGATTTTCGCAGACCGGATCAGCGGGCTGCAAACGGTCTTCGAGAGTTATTAGACGGCGTGTGCCCGGTACCAGGCGATCGTCCGGGCCAGACCCTCCTCGAGCGGCACGGACGGCTCCCAGCCGGTGAGCTCGTGCAGCTTCGAATAGTCCACCCACTGCCGGTCGATCTCGCCGGCCGGGGTGCCCGATCCGCGCACCTCGGGCTCGACCCCGGTTCCGGCCAGCCGGCAGATCAACCGCACGACGTCGAGCACGCGATGGGGCTTGCCGCCACCGGCGTTGAACGCCTCGCCGGCCGCCCCCTGCCCGCCGTCCAATGCGGCGCAGATCGCCAGGTAGGCCGTCACGGCGTCCTCCACATACAGGAAGTCGCGCTCGGGCGAGCCGTCGGAGCGCACCACCGGAGCGCGGCTCGAGAGCGCCGCCAGCACCGCCTCGGGGACCAGCCGCGAGCCGTTGCTGTCCCCGCCCCCATAGAGGTTGGCGAAGCGGGTGACCGCCACCGGCAGGCGCCAGGTGTGCCAGTAGGACCGGCCCAGCAGGTCGGTGGCCGCCTTCGAGACGTCGTAGGGGTAGAGCGGCTGCAGGGCGAAGTCCTCCCGGTAGGGCAGCGTCGCGTGGGGACCGTAGGCCTTGTCCGAAGAGGCCACGATCACGCGCCTGACGTCGTGGGCACGGCAGGCCTCGAGCAGCAGCCAGGTCCCGCGGATGTTCGTCTCGAAGGTGGAGACCGGCGAGCGGTTGGCGGTCGGCACCAGCGTCTGCGCCGCCAGGTGAAAGACGGTGTCGACCTCGTATTCGGCGATCGCCCGCGCGAGCAGGCCGTCGGTGCCGATATCCCCGTGCACCACCGCGACCTGTGCATCCAGACCCATCAGCGACAGGGCGGACCGGGGCGCGTGATCGCGCCGCACGACGGTGACCGCGGCGCCGGCCTCGAGCAGCGCCTTGACCAGCCAGCTGCCGAGCAGGCCGTAGGCCCCGGTGACCAGGACCGAGCGGCGGCTCAGTCCCACAGCTTCCACGGTGCGCTCCCCTCGACCCACAGATCGTTGAGCATGATCGCGTCCTTGTAGGTGTCCATGCACCCCCAGAAGCCCTCGTGGCGGAAGGCGCGAAGCTGGCCGTCGGCGGCCAGCCGGGTCAGGGGCTCACGCTCCAGGATCGAGTGGTCATCCATCACCTCGAGGGCGTCCGGCTCGAAGCAGAAGAAGCCGCCGTTGACCCAGTGCTGGCTCCGCGGCTTCTCGACAAAGCCGCGGATCACGCCATCGCCGTTGAGTTCGGCCACGCCGAACTGGAGCGCGGGACGCACCACGGTCATCGTGGCCCGCGGGCGGTGACGGTCGTGCTCGGCCAGCAGCGCGTGCAGGTCGACGTCGGCCACGCCATCGGCGTAGGTGGCGCAGAATCGCTCTTCGCCGAGGGCCTCGATGGCCTTGACCAGCCGCCCGCCCGTCGGCGTGTCGACCCCGGTGTCCAGGCACCGCACCACCGCGTCCTGCGGCCACGGTCCGCGGGCCGCGAATTCCTCGATCAGCTCCGCCTTGTAGCCGGTCAGCAGCACGAACCGGCGGAAACCCTGGGCCAGATAGATCTGGATCACGTGCCAGAGGATCGGCCTGCCGCCGATCTCCACCAGCGGCTTGGGGATCGACAAAGCGTTTTCCTGCAGCCGCGTACCGCGGCCGCCACAGAGAATCGCGACGCGGGGCAGCACGGGCGGGAATTATCAGCGATTGCCCGCCGGCGCGCGGTGGCGCAGCTCTAGCGCTGGCGCTCGAGCTCGGCGCGCGAGCTCAGCAGCGCGGCCCGGTGCAGCCGCGCCCAGTCCCGCATCGCGCCTCGGCGCACCCGGTACTCGCCCCCGCGCAGCATCGCCGGGGGCGTCAGCAGCGCCGCCCGGGCCAGCGCTCCGACCAGGTTCAGGAGCGCGTAGGCGCGGGTGATCGAGCCCCCCCGGCGCCGCGCCATCCACCCATAGGTGCTCCGGACCCAACGCTCCCGGGCGTCCCCCCACGCCCGCGATGTCGAGGCGGCGCCGAGATGGCGCACGCGCGCCGTCGGCTCGTAGCGCGTGTGCCAGCCCGCCCGGGCGGCCCGCCAGCCGAGATCGAGGTCCTCGGCGTACATCCACTGAGCCGGATCGAACCCGCCGGTCGACTCCCAGGCGCTGCGGCGGACCAGCAGGAAGGCTCCCAGGGCCCAATCGACGGACCGGGCGCGATCCGGGTTCCAGTGCCCCTGCAGGGCCAGGCGTTCGGCCAGCGCGGGGAACAGCCCGCCCAGCCCCAGGTTGAACGCCAGCGTGAGGCCCAGCGTCGGAAACGGATGGACCGAGTGCTGGGTGCTCC
>JALYXK010000308.1 GCA_030947145.1 Actinomycetota bacterium | reverse complement strand
GCAAGCGCGAGGAGGTGGCCGCGCTGATCTACGACCAGGAGTTCGCCGAGCTGGCCGACGGCGCCGGACCCCGGCGCATGCGCTTCATGGCCTGGCACGACGACGATGATCCCGACGAGCGCACGCTGGAGTCGCTGGTCCGGGAGGGCGATAACTCGGCGCCGTCGGCGCCCGGCCGGGTCGGCAAGGTCACGATCCTCACCTCCGGCACCACCGGAACGCCGAAGGGGGCCCAGCGCGGCGACATGGCCAAGACGCTCGACCCGGCGGCGGCGATGCTCGAGCGGATCCCGCTGCACCAGGGGCAGCGGGTGAGGATCGCGGCGCCGCTGTTCCACGCCTGGGGATTCTCGAACTTCGCGCTGGGGATGGCGCTCGGCTCGACCTTCATCCTGCGGCGCAAGTTCGATCCCGAGCAGTGCCTGGCCGATATCGCGGAGCATGGGTGCGAGGTGCTGGTCGTGGTGCCGGTGATGCTGCAGCGGATCCTCGAGCTACCCGAGGAGGTCCGCGGCGAGTACGACACCGGCGCGCTGAAGGCGGTGTGCGCGAGCGGTTCGGCGCTGCCCGCCGACCTGGCCAACCGCTGGATGGACGAGTTTGGGGACAATCTCTACAACCTGTACGGCTCAACCGAGGTCTCGGCGGCCACGCTGGCCACCCCGCAGGACATGCGGGCGGCGCCCGGAACCGCCGGGAAGCCGGCCCGCGGCTCGATCGTGCGGCTCTACGACGAGAACGGCCGGCCGACGCCGCAAGGGGAGACCGGGCGGATCTTCGTGGGCAACTCAATGCTGTTTGCCGGCTACACCGGCGGTGGCGACAAGGACCGGATCGACGGGCTGATGGCCAGCGGCGACGTCGGGCGCTTTGACGAGGCGGACCGGTTGTTCGTGCAGGGCCGCGACGACGAGATGATCGTGTCCGGCGGCGAAAACGTGTTCCCCAAAGAAGTCGAGGACGTGCTGGCCGGCCACGAGGCCGTGGCCGAGGCCGCGGCACTCGGCGTCGAGGACGAGAAGTTCGGCCAGCGACTGCGCGCGTTCGTGGTGCTCGAGTCCGGCCAGAAGGCCACCGAGTCCGAGCTGCAGGACCACGTCAAGGCCAACCTGGCGCGCTACAAGGTTCCGCGTGAGGTGGTGTTCCTGAACGAGCTGCCCCGCAACCCGACCGGCAAGGTGCTCAAGCGCGAGCTCGACGGCGACGGCGACGGCAAGGGGGCCGGCAAGAGCAAGAGCGCCGGCAAGAGCAAGAGCGCCAGCAAGAGCAACAATTAGCCGCAACCTCGTAAATCTCGACGCCGTCGGCAAGGACTACGCCAGCCGGACGATCCTCGACCGGATCACAATCGGGGTGGCCGCCGGCGATCGGGTCGGCGTGGTCGGACGCAACGGCCAGGGCAAGTCGACCCTGCTGCGCCTGATCGCCGGAGTGCAGCTGCCCGACGCCGGGGCGATCACCTGTGTCGGTGGTCTGCAGCTGGCGCTGCTGGCCCAGGGCGACGATCTGGGCAGCGACGGCACGATCCGCGAGGCCCTCGTGGGAGACCGGGCCGAGCACGAGTGGGCGGGGGACGCCGCCTTCCGCGAGGTGCTGGACGGGCTGTTGGGCGGCGTCGGGCTGCGGCGTTTCCCCGGCGGCATCGACACCGCGCTGGACGGGCTCTCGGGGGGTGAGCGGCGGCGGATCGCGCTGGCGCGGCTACTGCTGAACCGACCGGAGCTGCTGCTGCTGGACGAGCCCACCAACCATCTCGATGTCGAGGCGATCTCCTGGCTGGCCGGGCACCTGGCCGCGCGGCGCGGGGCTCTACTGGTGGTCACCCACGACCGCTGGTTCCTCGACCAGGTCTGCACCGAGACCTGGGAGATCGCCGATGGGGTGATCCACGCGGTCGAGGGTGGTTACGCGGCCTACGTGCTGGCCCGGGCCGAGCGCGACCGCCAGCAGTCGGCTCGCGACGACCGTCGGCGCCAGCTGGTGCGCAAGGAGCTGGCCTGGTTGCGTCGCGGTCCACCCGCGCGGACGGCCAAGCCGAAGTTCCGGATCGAGGCCGCCAACGCCCTGATCGCCGACGAGCCCCCGGTCCGCGACACGGCGGAGCTGCTGCGCTTTGCCGGCGCCCGGCTGGGGGACAAGGTGCTGGAAGCCGAGGGTGTATCGGTGGCCTTCGCCGCCGAGACCGTTTTGGATCGGGTGACCTGGCGCCTGGGACCGGGCGATCGGCTCGCGCTGGTCGGCGCCAACGGCTCGGGCAAGACGAGTCTGTTGCGGGTCCTGGCGGGCGAGCTCGAGCCGGGTAGCGGTTCGGTGCAGCGCGGCCAGACCGTCCGCCTGGCCCATCTGTCACAAGACACGGCTGAGATTCCCGGCGAGCTGCGCGTGCTGGAGTCGCTCGAGGCGGTGCGCGGGCGCGCCACGCTGAGCGACGGGCAGGAGATCACTGCGGGGATGCTGTGCGATCGCTTCGGCTTTCGTGGAGACCGCGCCCGCACCTTCGTTCGCGAACTTTCGGGAGGTGAGCGCCGGCGGCTGCAGCTGATGCGGCTGCTGATGGCCGAGCCCAACGTGCTGCTGCTCGACGAGCCCACCAACGACCTCGACATCGACACGCTGACCGCGCTCGAGGATCTGCTCGACGGCTGGCCGGGAACGTTGGTGCTGGTGAGTCATGACCGCTACTTCGTCGAGCGGGTGGCCGATGACGTGTTCGCGCTGACCAGCGGCGGCGAGCTCCGTCACCTGCCGGGCGGGATGGACCAGTACCTGCAGCTGCGGCGGGGTGATCTCGCGCCCGCGCGGGCGCGCGGGGCGCCGACGCGCGACACCGCCGCTGCCGCCGGGGCCTCGCTCCGTGCCGGGCGCAAGGAGATCCAGCGCCTGGAGCGCGCGCTGGACCGCAGCGCCGAGCGCGAGCAGGCGCTGCAGCAGGAGATCTCGACCCATGCCACCGACCACGCCCGGCTGGGCGAGCTGTCGGCCGAGCTCGAATCCCTACTGGCCGAACGGGAGCGGCTCGAGACCGCCTGGCTCGATATGACCGCGGCGCTGGAGGCCTGACCGTACCGGCCCGGGCGGAGTCGGCGGCGGGGGGGTGTGGTACGTTCAGTAGTGCGCTCGGTGAGTCCTGCTCTTCTCGCTTTCGGGGCGACACCCTGATTGGGGAGAGCACAGAGAGGCGGTCAGCCGTGGCTACCGCGACATCAACTCGGCCGGAGCCCGGCTCCGCGACCGCGGAACCGCGGGCCGATCGGTGCCAGCTCACGCTCCCGGGAAAGAACGCGGCGTAATCGCGGGGCGCTGATCCCCGGCCAGGCTTCTCTGGCCCGGCGGACCGGCGCGAGCACCGAGATCACGCACGAATGAAGGAGGCAGTAATGGCAGCAAAGCGAAAAGTGACCGTGTCGGTCCAGCCGACCAAGCACCGGCCGACCTCGGCCGAGCGACGTCAGGCGCAGATGGAGTCGGTGTCCGGCAAGCAGGCGGTGCTCAAGCAGGAAGCGGCCGATCGCCGGGCCAAGGCGGCAAGCGAGTCTCCGGCCGAGCCGAAAACCCCGAAGCGCGGTAAGGCCAGCTAACCAAGACATTGGTGGAGGCGTCCGAACCCGCCTGCCGGCGAACGCTCTCGCTGCGGCGGCGGGCGCTGCTGAGCGTGCTCGGGATGGCCGCGGTGACGAGCGTGCTCGTCGTCGTGCTCGCGGGCCGGCGGGGCCAGTTCACCGCCGCCCTGCACTCCCTTCCGGTCTGGCTCCTGGTCTCGGCGGTACTGCTGCAGATCGTCGCGCTGCTCTGCCGGACCGAGGCCTGGCACGTCTGCGTCCGCGCGACCGGCGCCACCGTCACGCGCCGGATCCTCTATCGATCCGCGGGCGTCGGCTACCTGGCGAGCGTCCTCAACGGCTCGCTCGGACTGGCAGCGCGACTGACCTCGCTGCGGCGCTCGGCCCCCGACACCAGTCCCCGCGTCCCGGCCCTGCTGGCCGCCGAGGTGCCGATCATCAGCGTCGAGGTCGCGCTGGCCGCCATCTTCTCATTCACCCTGGTCGGGGCCATCGGCGCGCCCTGGTGGGTGCCGATCATCGCCGTCGGCCTCGCCCTGGCCGCGGTCTTCGGCCTGCGGCGGATCTCCCAGCGGCGCCGAGTCGGGCTGTGGTCGGGTCTGGCGGTGATGCGCAGCGGACGCGAACGCATGATCCTGCTCGTGCTGGTCTCGATCTGCTGCCAGATCGCCCGCAACTATCTGGTGCTTCGCGGAATCGGCGCGCACATCACGCTGCTCGACGCGATCGCTCTGCTGATCGCCATGTTCACGCTCGGCCAGCTGCCGATCGGCCCGAGCCTGGGCGCCGCGGCGACGGTGCTGATCCTCGGCGCCCACGGGGTGGCCACCGCAGCGGCCGCCGGCGTGCTGCTCACGGTGACCGCGACCTGCGGCTCTCTGGGTTACGCCGCCTGGGCGGTGGGCGATAGGCTGCTGGCTGGCCAGATCGTCGTCAATCCAGAGTCGGCCGTCGTGTCGAGCCCTGCGTGACGGGCCCGGATCTATTGGATACCACGGAGATAGCTCTCATCACCGGAGACCGCTACGAGGTCAGCGGTACGCCCGAGGAGGTCGAGGCGATCATCATCGCGGCCTCGCGCGGCTCGATCATGCAGATCGCCTGGCTGACCGACAAGGTCAGCGGCGCCTCGGTGGGCATCAATCCGGCCTCGATCGTCTCGCTGCGAGCGGGGGAGTAGGCCGGCCTCTTAAGAAGCTCTCACGGACCTGGCCTATTTTTGCCGGTACATGAGTTCACCCAAGCATCTTTGGTCCGGGGACTGGGAGCGCGATTCCGCGTCGGCCGAGGCGGACCGCGCCAACCACCCCGCCCCGCCGCCGGCCGAGCCGATCGAACTCGCGCCGTCCCCGCCGGCGCCGCCCTCCGCTGCGGCCCGCACCCTCGCGGCCGCCCGTGGGCTGGGCGGCCGCTTCGATGATCTGAGGCCGCCGCGCCTGACACGTCCGCAGCGCCGCATGGCGCTGCTGGTGGCGCTCGCCGCGCTGGTAGTCGCCGGCGGTGCCGTCGCGCTCAGCTCCTCCGGAGGCTCCGGGGCCGGAGCGGTGAACGCCTCGACGCCGTGGCTCGGACTCCAGATGGAGAGCCTCCCGGTCGGCCGCGTGCTGGTCGCCGCGGTCGTACCGGGCAGCCCGGCCGCCCGCGCCGGGGTCGGCGTCGGCGACCTGGTCCTCGGGATCAACGGCAAAACGGTGAGCTCGCCCGGCGATGTCGACTCGACGCTCGCCGGCCTGCGGAAGGGCGACCGGGTGAAGCTGCAGATCGGGCGCGGACCGCTGACGTTCACCCTGCCGGCCACGCTCACCGCGCACCCGGCCAGCTATCCATGAGCTTCGCCGCTCCGCTGGTCCTGATCGCGCTGGTCGCGATCCCGCTGCTGGCCCGGTGGTACGCCGGCCTGGAGCGCCGACGCGTCGAGGGCGCGCGGGCGTTCGTGACCGAGCCGCTGACGGCATCGGTCGTGCCGGACCGCCCGCGCTGGCGCCGGCACGCGCCGATGCTGGCGTTCGCGCTGGCGCTGATCGCGCTGATCGCGGCGGCGGCGAGGCCCCAGCGCAGCGTTGCGGTTCCGGCGACCGATGGAGCGGTGATGCTGGCCAACGATGTCAGCAGCTCGATGGCCTCGACCGATGTGCCGCCCTCGCGCCTGGTGGCCGCGGCGCGCGCCGCTCAGAAGTTCACCGCAAGCGTCCCCGGCGCGGTCCGCGTCGGGTTACTTCAGTTCAACCAGCGGCCGGCCGTGCTGCAAACGCCGAGCACCGACCATTCGCTGACCAGCCAGGCGCTCACCCAGCTGCGCGCGGGCGGACACACCGCGATCGGCGACGCCATCGATACCGCGGTCCGCGTGCTCTCCGGCCTGCGTGCTCCCGGTGCCAAGCGGCTCCCGGGGGCGATCGTGCTGCTCTCCGACGGAACCTCGACGGGTGGCGCCGACCCGCTCCAGGCCGCCCGCCAGGCGGCGCGGGCGCACATTCCGATCTACACCGTCGCGCTGGGCACCGCCCACGGCACGATCACCGTCCGGCACGGCTCGCGGGCGAGCTCGGTCCCGGTCCCGCTGGATCCGAGCGAGCTGCAGCAGATCGGGCGGCTCTCGGGTGGGCAGGCCTTCACCG
>JALYXK010000297.1 GCA_030947145.1 Actinomycetota bacterium | reverse complement strand
GAGCACCACGGTGCGCCAGAAGTTCGGATCGACCAGCGCCGGACCGGCGATCAGCAGTTGTCCGCGCCTGGAGTCCATCAGCGCTCGGGGTCCGCTAGTCCGGTGTGGTCGGCGAGTCGGCGAGGCGGCGCTGGGCGTTCCCGGCGAGGTCGATCGCCTCCGCCGCCTGGGCACCGTCCTCGAGGTCGAGATCGGCGAGCTAGGCGACGATCTCGAACAGGTCGAGCCCCAGGCAGGTCTGAGCCGGCTCCAGGGGAGCTTCGGCCCGCCGCGCCGAGAAGAGATCGTCCTCGCGCCACACGAGGATCTTTGCACCGTTGCTGGCTCTCAATGTCACTTGCATCGTGTTTCCGCCGCCGAGAAAGCTGCCTACCCCCATTGACACGCAGCATCCTTGGCGCGCTATCGGCTATTAAACGCAGAAACTGCGAGAAACGTGCTTTTGCGAGGGGGGCGTCAGCCAGCGGACGAGCAGCCAAGCTTCAGCACGCGCGACTGGGTGGCGAGCAGCGGGGTCAGGTTGTAGACCGCGCTTCGTGCCGGGATCTGGACTTGGGGCGCGGCTCCGAAGCCGTAGATGCCCATGGTCATGCTGAACTGAAGCTTGCTGCCCGCGACGCACTCGGCGAAGGCCACGTGGAGGCGGCGGACCCGGTGCTGGGTGTCGATCCACGCCTCGACCGGCAGGGAATGCCCTCCTACCGCCGCTTCGAGTGAGGTGATGGTCCTGGCGGGCACGTGGTACTGCTGCGCGTAGCGGTTCAGATCGACGACGGCGCGGTATTCCGTCGTGTGGACGCCGTGGATCAACACCGGACCGACCACGGTCGGATTCGCGCCCACGGTGCGGAGGTACTGGAGGAACTGGCTCGGGTTGATCGTGCTCGGCAGGGAGCCGACGCCCATGGTTGCGAGCGCCTTGTTCATGTCGACGTAGATCCATTCCTTCCCGCCCGTGCGCCCCGCCGCCCCCGGGATGGCCGAGGCCTTCATCCAGAAATTCAGCTGCGAGAAGATCGCCGGGGCGTGCAACCGCTGGCCGCCGACGGATTCGTCGATGGTCATCGTGCCGCTGTTGGCGGCGGTATCGATCTGGCCGGTCATCTTCGCGGCGACGGGGGCCGCGGAGCCGGTGACGGTCATCACCGCCGACATCGTGTAGCCCGACGAGCTCAGCGTGGCCGCGGCCGCCCGCGATACGGGATCGACCTGACTGGCCCCGCAGCCGCTTATGGCGATCGCCGTGCCGCCCAGGGCGCACAGCAGTGCCACGATCCTCCTACTCACGGCCGTGATGCTAGCGCTGTCAGCATTACGCGGCGACGGCAGGCTATCGTGGCGCTGCCGGTGGCGTGCGCTTTGCCGCGGCGATGGTCTCAAGCATCGGCTCGGGCTGAAGTCCTCCCGCCGGCAAGCCACCGATCTTCGCCTCGAGACTGTCTGCGAGCCGCGTCGCGACGCGGGACCGGGTCTCCGGCGCCAGTTCGGACCGGCGGGCGAGGAAATCGCGAACGGCGCTCAGCTCGGCAGCCGAGAGCGCGGTCACGTCGACGACGGTGGTGGAACCGAGCGGGGCCCGATCGGCGTCTTTCGCGGCAGGAACGCCGTGCTTCGCGATCGGCTCGCGGACGACGATGACACCGGCGGCGAGGTCGCCGAGGCGCTGGTTACGGTTCGTGACAAGGATCGACACCGCGCCGACGACATAGACCAGCGGAATGCTGTCGATCAGTCGCAGCAGGTTTCGCGTCGCGCTCGCCGAGAAGCCAATCGGGCGCCCACCCGCCATCACCACACGGAGGCCGTTCCAGCGCTTGCCCGGCGTTCGACCTGCGGCCCACACCTCGAAGACGATGTCGTAGCCAAAGAAGAGCAAGAACCCCACGAGGGAGAAGATGATCACCCCGATCGATCCCGTGGTTGAGAGGCCGATTGCCAGAAGGGCGGCCCCGAGCAGCAGCAGCTTGAGCACGAGATCGATCGTGCCGGCGATGAAGCGCGAGCCGATCCCGGCCAGGGTGTAGTCGAGGACGATTCCCTCGGGCGTTGGGACCGCGATCCGATCCTCATACTCCACGGCGATGAACGTAGACTGTTTCGTGCGCGCCCGCCAGCCCAACTGGAGGGAGCTCGACGAACTCGTCTGCCGCGCGCGGGGCCGTCCCGAGCGGCTCGGTCCGGATGGCGTCCGCCGGGTCGGCGCGCTCTACCGTGGCGCCGTCGCCGATCTGGCCCATGGCCGCCGCGCGTTTCCCGGCGACCCCGCCGTCGGAAACCTCGAGGACCTGGTTCGCCGCGCTCGCGCCGCAATCTACGTCGCCGAGCCGCGTCGCCCGTCGGCCGGCCGCTACCTGGCGCGTGACTACTGGCGTGGCGTCAACGATCGCCGGCGGCTGATCGCACTCGCTTGGGGCCTGACCCTGGTCTCGACGGCTCTCGCCGCGGTGTGGGCGGCGCACGACCCCGGGGCCGCAGCCCGCTTGCTACCGATAAAGCTTGCCAACGGCGGCGCCGCCCCGACCCGGGCGATCGGCCTGGCCGCCGAGCGATCGGCGGCGCTTTCGGTCTCGATCTTCACCCACAACATCTCGGTCACGTTCCTTGCCTTCGCCTCCGGGATCCTCCTTGGCATCGGTCCCGCGGTGCTTCTGCTCTTCAACGGTCTGATCCTCGGCGCCGTCGCCGGGATCGCTGCCAGTCACGGGCACGCGGGCGACGTCATCGAGCTGATCGTTCCCCACGGTATGCTCGAGCTCTCTTGCATAGTCGTGTGCGCCGCGGCGGGAATGCGCATGGGCTGGACACTCGTCGAACCGGGTACACGAGTGCGGGCCGCGGCGCTGTCCGCCGAGGCGCCGCGTGCCGTCCTGCTCGTGCTCGCGACGGCGCCGTGGCTAGTCGTGGCGGGCCTGGTCGAAGGGTTCATAACGCCCCACCACCTCGCGTTCATCCCGGCGCTTGCCGTCGGGTTTGGCCTGGCGATCCCATACTGGGGGCTCGTCTGGGTCCTCGGGCGCAGGCCGGCGAGGCAGGCTCACAGACGCAGTCGCGCCTTGGCGGTGAGATAGGCACGGACACACGCACCGGGGAAGGCCCCCGGAGGTGCCTCGATCACCTGAGCGCCGGCGCGGCGGACCAGTGCCGCGGCGCGGGCGCGCGCATCGAGCAGGTCGAGCGCGGCGGCAGCGGCATAGACATCGGCCGGCTCCTCGGGCTCCGATGCCACCAGCGCCATCAGGTCGGGATCGCTCACCGTCGCCACCGTCACAGCGTGCCGGCGGGCCAGCACCGGGACCGCTTCGATCAGCGCCTGCGCGGCGGCTTCGTCGAACAGGTCGCAGAAGACGAAGACGAGCGAGCGCTTTCCGCCCGCGACCAGATAGAAGGCCCGCGTGTAGTCGCTGTCGACGGGCCGCGGCTGAAGGTCGAACAGCGCCCGGACGACCGTGCTCCCGCCGCCACGCCGCGGCTTCAGGCGGGCGCGCACATCCGCATCGAAGGCGATCGCGCCGCAATGGTCGGAGAGCTCATCGGCCGCGAGCGCCACCGCGGCCACCGCGTCGAGGGCGACATCGAGCCTGGTGCGATCCTCGAGCGGGGCGGCCATCAGCCTGCCCGCGTCGACGAGAAAAACGATCTCGCGGGCCTGCTCGAGCCGATACTGGTTGGTCATCGGTCGGCCCATCCGTACGGTCGCCCGCCAGTTGACGTGGCGGACGTCGTCGTCGGGAAGCCATTCGCGCACCGATTCGAAGTTGGTCCCGATGCCGATGGGGCCGCGGGCTCGGCGGCTCGAGTCGAGGAGACGACCCTCACGCGCCGCGACGGCGAGGCGGCGGGCCAGGACCAGGTCCGGGTAGACGTGAACCTCAGCGGGCTCCCCTCCTTGGTGATACCAGGCGCCCAGTCTGAGCCGTCCCTCGGCGCGGACGCCGACGGCGGGAAGCACGTGGCGGCCTCGCACGCCGGCGAGGACCTGCGACTCGAGGTGCCCCGAGTCGC
>JALYXK010000289.1 GCA_030947145.1 Actinomycetota bacterium | reverse complement strand
CGGCTGACCTCGCGGGTCAGCAGATCAAGTTCGAGGTCGCCGCCCTTGAGCGTGGTCGACTGCGTGTGCGAGGCGACCCGCAGCTGGGCGCGCACGCGCGCGGCCAGCTCGGTCAGCGAAAACGGCTTGATCAGATAGTCCACGGCACCGGCGTCCAGCCCGGCGACGCGGTCCTCGACCGCCCCGCGCGCCGTCAGCGCGATCACGGGCAAGGTGGGCTTGCGCTGGCGAATCAGCGAGAGCACCTCGAGGCCGCCACGGCCGGGGAGCATGATGTCGAGCACGACGAGGTCGACGTCTTCGGCCAGCGCCTTCTCGGTTCCACTGACCCCGTCGAGCGCCGTCGAGACCTGGAATCCGTAGGCGGTCAGGCCTCGCTCGAGGAAGTCGACGATCCCCGGCTCGTCTTCGATCACCAGGATCGATCCGGAGATGGCGGGGGCGGTCGGCGTCAACGCGCGTACTCCGTCGCGCGCGATTCGCGAATCACGGTGACCTTGATCTGGCCGGGGTATTCGAGTTCCTTCTCGATCTCCCGGGCGATCTCGTAGGAGAGCAGAGTCGCGGCGTCGTCGTCGATCGCCTTGGGGGCGACCATGACCCTGATCTCCCGGCCGGCCTGCATCGCATAGACCTTGTCGACGCCCTCGTGCCGGGTGGCGATCTGCTCGAGGTCGCGCAGGCGCTTGACGTACTGCTCGAGCGACTCGCCCCGGGCGCCGGGGCGCGCTCCGGAGAGGGCATCGGCGGCCTGCACGATCACCGCCTCGATCGTCTGCGGCTCGACCTCGTTGTGGTGGGCCTCCATCGCGTGCGCGACGGCCTCGGGCTCGCCGTACTTGCGGGCCAGGTCGCCGCCGACGAGCGCGTGGGGGCCTTCGATCTCGTGGGTCACGGCCTTGCCGATGTCGTGGAGCAGCGCGGCCCGGCGGGCCGTCTTGGGGCTGGCGCCGAGCTCCTCGGCCATCATCGCTGCCAGCTGCGAGACCTCGATCGAGTGGGCCAGCACGTTCTGGCCGTAACTGGTGCGGAACCGAAGCTTGCCGAGCACCTTGATCAGCTCGGGATGCAGTCCCTGGACGCCGGCCTCGAACACGCCCTGCTCGCCGATCTCGATGATATGAGCCTCGAGCTCGGACTTGGCCTGGTAGTACATCTCCTCGATCCGAGCGGGATGGATACGCCCGTCCTGGAGAAGCTTCTCGAGCGTGATCCGGGCGATCTCGCGCCGCACGCCGTCGAAGCCCGAGAGCACCACGGCCCCCGGAGTGTCGTCGATGATGAAGTCGACTCCGGTCAGGTTCTCCAGCGCGCGAATGTTGCGTCCCTCCCGCCCGATGATCCTGCCCTTCATGTCGTCGGCAGAGAGCTGAACTACCGAGACCGTGGTCTCGGCGGCATGTCCCGCCGCCATCCGCTGCATGCAGACCGAGAGGATGTTGCGCACGCGTCGGTTCGCCTCGCGCTTGGTCTCCTCCTCGATCTGCCGGATCCGGCGGGCGGCGTCGTGCTTGGCCTGATCCTCCACGTCCTTGAGCAGCAGCTGCTTCGCTCGAGCGACAGACAGCCCGGCCACCCGCTCGAGCTCACGCGTGAGCTCCTGCCGGTGGATGCTCAGCGCCTCGCGTTCGCCCTCGAGCTCGGCCTCACGCTGAGCCAACGCCTCCTCGCGCTGGCCCATCGCGGCCATCCGCTCCGGAAGGTCTCCGTCGAGGACAGTTACGCTCGCGGCCTGCGGGGCGATGGTCGCCGGTGGAGCCTTGTGGGTCCGGCCACTGCCCTTGGCGTAGACGGCGGCCGCGCCCACGATGCCCACCGCGATCAGCGCTGCTGCGGCGATGATGTCCATGGTCGTTCCTCTCCTGACGGTCCGAGCGAACGCCGGGACCGGTGCAGTGCCTTGCTGTGGTTTTGGGGAGCGACCGAGCGGCCCGAGCGAGACGCACGAACTGACGCCGGTGGTGGCAACGTGTCATCGCGCTCAGGCGATGACTAGCTGGCGGTTTCTCTGTCTGGTTGGAGTGGGTCGAGCGACCCGGATGAAGTTGCCGTCAACGCTTTAGTCCGGTATCCAAGATCTACGAAATTTGCTGGTATTTTGCGGCCTCGTGGGCCGTTCGTTCGCTCCCCCCATCGTAATACCGGAAACGAGGCGGTGCAAACGGCCCCTTCGGGGCTAGCGAGAATTCGCTGGCGCGAATTCTCGGGGCCGCGTTTGGCGCTGGGCTCGCAAGGCCTAGTTTGAGCGGGCGTGGGCCGCCAGCGCGTCGAGGGCGACCTCGGTGTCGTAACCCTTCCTCAGCATCATCCCCAGCGCGCGGTCGCGCTCGCGCCGGTCCGAGCAGGGCGCCGGGAATCGCTGTCGCAGCAGCGCCAGGGCACGCTCGAGCTCGCTCTGGGTCTCGCCGGCCGCCAGCGCCGACTCGATCAGCTCGCGGTCGATTCCCCGCTGGAGCAGTTCCCGCCGAATCCGCTCCGCGCCCCATTGCTCGAGGGTGCGCTTGTCCTCCGCGAACAGCCGGGCGTAGCGGGCATCGTCCAGATAGCCGTTATCGACCAGCTCGCCGATCGCCAGCTCGATCGCCGCCGGCCGCAGTTCCCGGCGCTCGAGATAGGTTCGCATCTCGGCGGCGGTGCGGTCGCGACGGTTCAGATGGCGGTAGGCGAGCTCGAACGCCCGCTGGAGTGCTCGTGCGGGTTCGGGTCCAGCCTCGGCTGCGGCCGGGTGCTCGGCGATTCCTGGTTCGGTTTCCGGCATGCGGCCGCGTCCCTTATGCGGCGGAGGCGATCACCGGCTCGACCGTCTGCAGCGCTTCCTCGCGCGGCTCGATCGGCTTGACGAGATCCCGGCCGATCCCCAGCACGGCATAGATCTTCCCCTCGATCTCATCCGCCATCTCGGGATGCTCGTCGAGAAACGTCTTGGAGTTGCCGCGGCCCTGCCCGAGGCGCTCCTCGCCATAGGAGAAGAACGACCCGGACTTGGTGATGATGTTGTGCTCGATGCCGAAGTCGAGCAGGCAGCCGGACGTCGAGATCCCCTGGCCGAACTCGATGTCGAACTCGGCCTGCTTGAACGGTGCCGCGA
>JALYXK010000276.1 GCA_030947145.1 Actinomycetota bacterium | reverse complement strand
CCCGCCGGCGGTGCCGCCGGCGCCGGTGGTCCCCGTCCCGCCACCGGTCGCTCCGGTGCTGGTTCCGGTGGGGGATACGGGCGCGGGGCCGGTTCCGGTGCCGGAGGTGGCCGTACCGGTGCCGGTGGTGCTCGTGGTCGTGCCCGGCTTGCCCTTGGCCGCCTTGGCGGCCTGCTCCTGCTGCATGATCTGAAGCGCCTGCACCATGAAGTCGTGCCAAATGGTCGCCGGGTAGGTGCCGCCCTCGACCGGCCCGCCGTTGTAGTCGGTGGCCATCGAAACGAGCCCGTTCGGGAAACCGACCCAGACGGCCACCGTCATCTGCGGCGTCCAGCCCACGAACCAGGCGTCACCGTAGTTGCTCGTGGTTCCGGTCTTGCCGACGACGTCGACGCCGGGAATCGCGGCCGCGGTGCCGGTGCCGCCGGAGTGAGTGACGCCTTCGAGCATGCTGTGCACGGTGGCCACGATGCCGGCCGGGACGACTCGCTTGTAGGTGGGATGGTCCGTGATCGTCTTGCCGCCGCCACACACCCTTGACGGGCACTGGATCTCCGCGATCCCGGTCGGGCCCTGGCGCGGGGCTCCGAGCACGGGGTCATAGACGCGGTTGCCACCGGTGGCGAAGGTCTCATAGGCGTGAGCCAGGTCCAGCGGCGTTACCCCGATCCTCAGGCCACCGAGGATCATCGCGTAGTTGTGCGAAACCGGCGAGCGGATGCCCATGCTCTGGGCCAGGCGGGCGATCTTAGACGGGCCGGTGTTGATTCCCACCTGCGAGAACACGCTGTTGTCGGAGATCGCCGTCGCTGCGGCGAGGCTGATCGGGCCCGAGTACGTGTTGCCGAAGTTGTGGACGATGAAGTGCTCCTTGCCGCGGCTGTTGGGGACGATGAAGTCCTGCGGCGCCGAGTCGATGATCGAGGCGGGGCCGTAGCTCCCGCTCTCCAGGGCCTTGACCAGCGTGAACGGCTTGAACGCCGAGCCCGGCTGACGGTGACCCTCGGTGGCCAGGTCGAACGGGAACTGGGTGTAGTCCTCCTGGCCGTTCACCACCGGGCCGCCGACCATCGCCCGCACCTGCCCGGTCTTGTTGTCGATCGCCACCAGCGAGGCCGAGGGCACGCCCGGTCCAGCCGGGAGGTTCTGCGAGACCGCCTGGTCGGCCGCGCGCTGCATCTGGAGATCCAGCGTCGTCTTGATCTTCAGGCCGCCGTAGTAGGCGCGGTACTCGGCCACGCTGGAGGGCACGTGGTGTCCGAGTCCCGCCGCGGCCAGGATCTGCGGGCGCAGCCAGCTGACGAAATACGGCGCCGCGCTCGGTTCGGTCGGCTGCTGAATCTGGCTCTCCGTCGGAATCGGCTCGCCTCGCCACTGCCGGTACTGGGCGCGCGTGATGGCTTGCTGCTGGTACATGTCCAGGAGTACGAGGTTGCGCCGATCGGTCGCCGCCCGCGGATGCTGGGTCGGGTCGAAGGCGGTCGGCGAGGCGACCATGCCGGCCAGCAGCGCCGCCTCCCAGGGCTCCAGCACGGACGCGCACTTCGGGCGGGTGACCGTTGGCGTCGAATCGCCGCAGTTGGTCGATGACGTCGCGCTGGCCTGGTCGGGGGAGACGTTGGAGTCGAACCCATGCTGCTTGCCGAAGTAGACCCGGGCGGCCGATTCGATCCCGTAGGCCCCATTGCCGAAGTAGATCGAGTTCAGGTACTCCCTGAGGATCTTCTGCTTGGACCACTTGCGGGTCAGGTGATAGGCCAGCGCCGCCTCGCGCAGCTTCTCGAACACGGTCCGGTTGTTCTGCTGGCGCAGCGTGTTCTTGACGAACTGCTGGGCGATCGTCGATGCGCCCTGCCGCGCTCCGCCGGCCACATCGGAGGCGAACGCTCGGGCGATCCCGCGGATGTCGACCCCCGGCTCGTTCCAGAAGCGCTTGTCCTCGACCGAGACGATCGCTCGTCTCATCCACGGCGAGATGTCTCCGAAGTTGTCGATCACCACGTTGTTCGGCGGCGCGAAGAGGCCGATCGGACGGCCCTGGTCGTCGAACAGGTAGGAGTTGGCCTCCAGCCGGAACTGTGCCCGGTTCTCGAGCTGGGGCAGATCGGAGGCGACGGCCATCATCATCCCGAAGATCGTCGAGATCGCCGCCAGCGCCCCGAGGCCAATCAGGATCAGCAGCAGCCTGAGCTTGCGGACCCGCGGCCGCGGCGGGCGGTGATGGAACCCCCCGCGCCAGCGCCGCCGCTGCTGGGGCGCGAAGGGGATCGGCGGCGGCTGCGCAGCCTCTTCCTGGGTCAGGATGTAGTCGTCATCGCTCATGCAATCGAGGCTCGCGAACGGGCGCAACCGGCACACCCGCATGGCCTGGGAGGCCAGACTGAGCTCGTGAAGCCGAGGCCCGGACGGCGACGGGCAGCGGTTCCCGAAGGAGGGCGAGAGTCTAGCATTGGCCCGGATGGATTCCGAGCCGACAGGGCCCGCGGACACCGCTGCGTGGCTGGCCCGCAATGCGGTCGACTCGCTGCCGGAAGGCGCTCTGGCCGACAAGCTCGCGGCCGGGCGGCCGCTGCGCGTCAAGCTGGGGATCGACCCGACGGCGCCGGACATCCACCTCGGGTTCACCGTGGTCCTGCAGAAGCTGCGCGAGTTCCAGGATCTCGGCCATCTGGTCGTCCTGATCATCGGCGACTACACCGCTCGGGTCGGCGACCCGAGCGGCCGCTCCTCGACGCGGCCCGTGCTGAAGCCGGCGGTGATCGACGCCAATGCCCGCACGTTCCAGGAGCAGGCCCTGAAGGTGCTCGACTCCGAGCGCCTCGAGGTGCGCTTCAACAGCGAGTGGCTGGACATGAAGATGGCCGAGCTGTTCGACCTCTTGCGCACCACCACCATCGCCCAGGTGCTCGAGCGCGACGACTTCGCCAGACGCTTCGCCGCGCGCCAGCCGATCTCGGTGCTCGAGCTGCTCTATCCGCTGCTCCAGGGCTACGACTCGGTCGCCGTGCGCGCCGACCTCGAGCTCGGCGGCACCGATCAGAAGTTCAATCTCCTGCTCGGTCGCGACATCCAGCGAGCCTACGGTCAGGCCGAGCAAGCGATCCTGACCGTCCCGCTGCTGACCGGGACCGACGGCGAGCGCAAGATGTCGAAATCCTCGGACAACTACATCGGCGTGGCCGATCCGCCCGCGGACATGTACGGCAAGACGATGAGCCTGCCCGATTCCTCGCTGCCCTCCTGGTCCTCGCTGCTGCTCGGGTCCGAGCCGTCAAGCGAGGAGGCTCCGATGCAGTCCAAGCGCGCGCTGGCCCGGGCGCTGGTCGAGCGCTTCCACGGCTCCGAGGCGTCGGCGGCCGCCGAAGCGGCGTTCAACCAGGTTCACGTCAGGCACGAGATCCCCGATGACGTGCCGGAGGTTGAGTGTCCGGCCGCGGCCGACGGCTCCCGGCCCGCCTCGGACGCCGGCGGAGCCGGCGCCGATGCCGTGGTGCATTTGCCGGCCGTGCTGGCCCGGGCGTTTGGCGTCTCGACCTCGGAGGGACGCCGGGCGATCGCCCAGGGCGGGGTGAAGCTCGACGGGGAGACGGTCGACCGGGCTTCGCTGGACTTGCCTGCGGCCGAGATCGACGGCAAGGTCATCCAGATGGGCCGGCGCCGGTTCGCGCGCGTACGGGTAGTGTGAGCGTGCCGGTCCACGGCGGGATGTTGCGGATGGACACGCCCGGTGACGGCCACATCGTCGATATCACCGAAGGGGTGGCCAGCGTCGTGCGCACATCGGGAGTGGAGCACGGCCTCGCGGCCGCGTTCGCGATCGGGTCGACCGTCGCGCTGACCACGATGGAGTTCGAGCCTGGCGGCGTCCACGACCTCCAGGCCCTGCTAAACCGGTTGATCCCGGTCGCCGGCGACTACGAGCACAACCGTCGCAACCACGACTCCAACGCCCACGCGCACCTGCGCGCCGCGGTGATCGGCCCCTCGGAATCGGTGCCCGTGGTCGACGGGGCGCTGGCCCTCGGGACCTGGCAGCAAATCGTGCTGATCGACTTCGACGACCGACCCCGGACCAGGACCGTGACCGTGCAGGTGCTCTCGTGACGCCGGCATTGACCTCTCGCGCTCCGCGTGTCTATACTCATCAGTCCGCCCGGGATCCGGCAACGGAATCTCGGGTGCGCCCCTGGGAAGGACAACCCTTCTCCACGAGGTGCGACGGTCTTTGAAAACTCAACAGCATGCGCACCCTTCGGTCGAACCCTCGGCCGAGGAGTGTGTCCAGGTTCGACGCCGTCGCTCGAGCACCCGCTTGCGGGATCTCTCGGACGACGGTGCCAAGATTGACCCCGTCTTGCGTTCCGAGGCCCACCTGTGTACTCGGGCCTCGACCACCGGCTGTTAGCCGGGGGAATGGGACGCAAGGGTCTGGTCCCTCCAGGGACAGACCCAGGTTTTTGCCCGTATCGGCTTGCGACCTCTGGTCGCCGACCGAGTACGAGTAGTAATCCCGACGACTCTTTGTGATCAGCGGATGTAAGTCCGCTGTGCAGTTCTTCACGGAGAGTTTGATCCTGGCTCAGGACGAACGCTGGCGGCGTGCCTAACACATGCAAGTGGAGCGACGAACCAGGCTTCGGCCTGGGGCAAAGCCGCGAACGGGTGAG
>JALYXK010000260.1 GCA_030947145.1 Actinomycetota bacterium | reverse complement strand
GCCTGGCCAGCATCTCCGGCAGCCGCTCCAGCTGGGCCAGCCCGAGGGCACAGGCGATGTCCGAGAGCCGGTAGTTGAAGCCGAGTCGGTCGTGGTCGAGCCAGTCCATGTTGGGGGCGCGGCCCTGGTTGCGCTCGGAGTCGATCCGCTCCTTCGTCGCCGCGTCGGCGGCGGTGATCATCCCGCCCTCGCCGGTGGTCAGCTGCTTGTTGGCGTAGAAGGCGAAGACGGCCGGATGGCCGCTCGCGCCCACCGCCGTCCCGTCGGCGTGCACCGCCCCGAGCGCCTCGCAGGCGTCCTCGACGATCGGCAGTCCCAGACGCTCGAACGCCGGGATATCGGCGGGGTAGCCGAACACGTGGACGGGCAGCAGCGCCGCGGTCCGGTCGGTCACCACCGCCGCGGCGGCATCCGGGTGGAGATTGAGCGTCACCGGGTCGATGTCGGCGAACACCGGCCGGGCCCGCTCGTAGACGGCCACGTTGGCGCTGGCCACGAACGAGAATGGGCTGGTGATGACCTCGGCGCCATCGCCCACCTCGGCGGCGCGCAGGGCCAGGTGCAGTCCGGCCGTGCCGCTCGAGACCGCGCTGGCCACCGGCGCTCCGATGAAGGCGGCGAACGCCTGCTCAAATTCCGCAAGCCGCGGACCCAGCGACAGCCGACCGGAGCGCAGCACCTCGAGCACCCGCCGCTCCTCCTCCTCGCCGATGACCGGGCGGGCCATCGGGATCACGGCCTCCGGGTCAGCGGCGGGCTCGGCGGCGGCGCCGGCTGGGCCGCGCCTCCTCACGCGCCCGGCATGTGAGCGGTCTTGGCGGCCGGCCGGTCCGCCTGAACCCCGTACTCCAGCGAATCGACCAGCGCCTGCCAGGACGCCTCGATCACGTTCTCCGATACCCCGATCGATCCCCACACGCGCTCGCCGTCGGAGGCGTCGAGCAGGACCCGGGTCACCGACGCGGTCCCGGCGTGCTCGTCGATCAGCCGGACCTTGAAGTTCTCGAGCTCGATCGCCGCCAGATGGGGGTATATGTCGCCGATCGCGTCGCGCAGCGCCCGGTCGAGCGCGTGCACCGGCCCGTTGCCCTCGGCGGTGCGGACGTAACGCTCGCCGGCAACCCAGATCTTGATCGTGGCCTCGGTCTCGACGTGGCCCTTGTGGCCCATCTCCACGATCACCCTCCAGTGCTCGAGGGTGAATAGCGGCTCGTAGTCACCCGACTCCTTGCGCAGCAGCAGCTCGAACGACCCATCCGCCGCCTCGAAGTGAAACCCGCGATGCTCGAGCGCCTTGACGCGCTCGATCACCCGCGCCGCGGCGTCGTCGTCCAGGACGATTCCGGCGTCGTGGGCCCGAGCGTGCACGGTGCCCTTCCCGGAAAGCTCGGAGATCAGCACCGCGCGGGTGTTGCCGATTACCGCCGGGTCGAGGTGTTCGAAGGTGGAGGGATCGGCGCTGACGCCGGCCACGTGCATGCCGCCTTTGTGCGCGAAGGCGTTACGCCCCACGTAGGGCTGGTCGGGGTCCGGTGTGAAGTTGAGGATCTCATCGAAGTAGTGCGCCGCCGGGGTCAGCAAGGCCAGCTGGGCATCGCTGATGCATTCATAGCCCAGCTTGAGCTGGAGATTGGGGACGATCGAGACGAGGTTGGCGTTGCCGCAGCGCTCCCCGTAGCCGTTCATCGTGCCCTGAACGTGGGTCGCGCCCTGCTGCACCCCGGCCAGCGAGTTGGCTACCGCGCAGCCGGCATCGTCGTGGCAGTGGATTCCCACCGCGGTGCCCGAGCCGGCCAGGGCACTGACCACGCCGGCCATCGTCAGGGCGATCCGATCGGGCAGCGTGCCGCCGTTGGTGTCGCAGCAGGTGACGGTCCCGGCGCCGGCCTCGGCCGCCGCCCGCAGGCACCGCAGCGCGTATTCCGGATCGTCGTCGTAGCCGTCGAAGAAGTGCTCGGCGTCGTAGATCACCCGCTTGCCGGAGGCGGCCAGAAAGGCCACCGACTCGGCGATCATCCGCAGGTTCTCCTCCCGGTCCACCTTCACCACCTTCTCCAGGTGCAGCCCCCAGCTCTTGCCGACGATCGTGCAGACCGGGGCGAAGCAGTCGGCCAG
>JALYXK010000250.1 GCA_030947145.1 Actinomycetota bacterium | reverse complement strand
AAGCGCCGCAGACGCAGGGAGTTTGAGACCACGAACACCGAGCTGAATGCCATCGCGGCCCCGGCGAACAGCGGGTTGAGGAATCCGAGCATCGCCACCGGGACGAGCACGACGTTGTAGGCAAACGCCCAGAACAGGTTGCCCTGGATGGTCCGCAGGGTCCGGCGCGAGAGGCGGATCGCGTCCGCTGCGGCGCGCAGATCACCGGAGATCAGCGTCAGGTCCGAGGCCTCGATCGCGACGTCGGTACCGGTGCCGATTGCCAGACCAAGGTCGGCCTGGGCCAGCGCGGGGGCATCGTTGACGCCGTCGCCGACCATCGCCACCACGCGCCCCTCGGCCTGCAACCGTTTGACGACGTCGGCCTTGTCGCCCGGCAGGACCTCGGCGATCACCTCGGTGATCCCCACCTGGGCGGCGACGGTCTGGGCGGTGGCCTGGTTATCCCCGGTCAGCAGCATCGGGCGCAGCCCGAGCGCCTTGAGGCGCGTGATGGCCTCGGCGCTGGTCGCCTTGATCGTGTCGGCCACGACAAAGATCACCCGGGCCTTGCCGTCCCAGCCGGCGGCGATCGCCGTCTTGCCCTCTCCCTGCGCGGCCTGGACGGCCTCCTCAAGCGGCTCGGGCAACTGCATCCCCCGGTCGACCAGCAGCGAGGGGCGCCCGACGAGCAGCGCGTGACGCTCAACGACGCCCAACACGCCGAGCCCTTCGCGGTTGGTGAACGAGTCGACGGCCGGCAGCTGACCAAGCTCAGCGCGCGCGGCCTTGGCGATCGCTTGGGCGATCGGGTGCTCGGACGCGTCCTCCAGCGCGCCGACCAGACGCAGCGACTGCTCGCGATCGATGCCCGCTGCGACGGTCATGCCGTGCAAGCTCATCTGCCCGGTGGTGACGGTCCCGGTCTTATCGAGCACGATCGTGTCCACCCGGCGGGTTGACTCGAGCACCTCGGGGCCCTTGATCAACAGGCCGAGCTGGGCGCCGCGGCCAGTGCCGACCAGCAGCGCCGTCGGCGTCGCGAGCCCCAGAGCACATGGACAGGCGATGATCAGCACCGCGACAGCAGCGCTGAAGGCAAACGCCGTGCTCACCCCGGCACCGAGCCAGAAGCCCAACGTCGCGGCGGCAAGCACGAGGATCACCGGCACGAACACCCCGGAGATCCGGTCGGCGAGGCGCTGCACCGGCGCCTTGCCGGTCTGGGCGTCCTCCACCAGCTTGGCGATCTGGGCCAGGGCGGTGTCGGTGCCGACCTTGGTCGCTCGGATGACCAGCCGCCCGCCGGCGTTGATCGACGCGCCGATGATGTCATCCCCCGGCGCCTTTTCGACCGGGACCGACTCGCCGGTCAAGAGCGACTGGTCGACCGCCGAGGTGCCCTGTTCGACCAGCCCGTCGGTGGCGACCTTCTCGCCCGGGCGCACCACGAACCGCTCGCCGACCTGCAGCGCTTCGACCGCCACGCGGCGCTCGGTGCCGTCGTCGTCGAGGATGGCGACGTCCTTGGCGCCGAGCTCCAGCAGCGCCTTCAGCGCAGCGCCGGCGCGTCGCTTGGCGCGCGCCTCGAAATACCGACCCGCCAAAAGCAGCGTGGTCACCACGCCGGCGGCCTCGAGATAGATCTGATCGCTCGCAGCACCACGGTCGAGCACGATGTTGAAACCCATGTGCATCCCGGGCATTCCGGCGCCCAGGAAGAACAGCGCGACGACGCTCCAGCCCCAGGCGGCCAAAGTCCCGACTGAGATCAGGGTGTCCATCGTCGCGGTGGCGTGCTTGAGGTTCTGCCAGGCCGCCCGGTGAAACGGCCACCCCGCCCAGAACACCACCGGCGTAGCCAGCTGCAACGCCAGCCACTGCCAATAGTCGAATTGCAGCGGCGAGATCATCGCAAGCAGCAACAGTGGGGTCGACAGCACGGTCGCGCCGATCAGACGCTCGCGCAGTGCGCGCGTCGGGTCGGACTGATCGCCGCCCACCTCGCCCCCGCCTTCGGCGCCAGGCGCTTCGGGCAGCTTGGCCGTGTAGCCGGCGGCCAGGACCGCCCCGACGAGGTCCTCAGGGGCGAGCTGCGCGGGATCGAACTGCACCATCGCCTTCTCGGTGGCGTAGTTGACGGTCGCGTGGACGCCGTCGAGCTTGTTGAGCTTGCGCTCGATCCGGTTCGCGCACGACGAGCAGGTCATGCCCTGCACCGGCAGCTCCAGCCGCTCGGTCACCGGAGCGCCAGCGCTCACCGCGGCACCTCCAGGGTGTAGACGACGGTGCGCACCTTCGCGTCGCGTTGGAACTGCAGGAACAGCCGGTAGGTGCCTGCCGTGGGGAAGCTGGACCTGAACTGGATCGCGTTGGCCGCTACCTGGCCGGGGTCGGGATGCACGTGCAGATAGGCCAGATCGCCTTCGCGCAACGCGACCAGGTGCCCCTTGGCGCCCAGGTAGGGCTGCAGGTCAGAGACCGGGCGCCCGCCACGGTTGACGGTGAACGTGAGCAGCGTTTCCACGCCCGCCTTCAGACCGGGGGCCTGCAGGCTGACCCGCTCGCCCGAGAGCTGCCTGGTCTCGTCAAGTCGAGCCTGACCGGTATCCGAGGGGGCCGGCAGCGCATTGGGAACAAACGCCCCGGGCACGAACAGATCAGTAGCGAGAACGTGCTTCTGGCCAGCGATCTGAAAGTCGGCGTAGGCCCGATATACGCCGGCCTGCGGCAGCGTCAGGGCGACCGACCAGGTCCCGTCCTTCGCCTCGGTCGGGTGCAGGTGCTGGTAGATCGTCGTGTCGCGGCGCACGACGATGAAGTGCAGCCGGCGGGCGCTCTCGACCTGGAACTCGTTGCGCAGCGCCCGGCCGCGCGCATCGGTGATCCGAAACTGCAGCTTCGCGGGCCTTCCAGCGGTGAAGTAGGTGCGGGTGGCCTCGAGCGTCAGGCCGCCCGAGGAGACAGCCAGGCCGCTGGCCTCCGCACCATCCATACCGCTCATGCCGCTGGTAGCACCCACGGCGCCATGAGCCACCGGAGCGCTGTGGCCGCTCTGGCCCATCGTCGCCATCGGGTCATGCCCCAGGCGGGCGCCGCTGGCTTTGCTGGGCGGATCGAACGTCGCGCCGGCCAATGCGGCGCCGCCAAACGCGAGCCCGAGCACCGCGGCGAACCCGGCCAGCCTGGTCGGGACGTTCACGGAGCGCTCGCCGCGAACACTCAGCGTCCTGGAGCGGCGGCGGTCACGCCACCAGCTCAAAGCCCGCCGCCTGGACAGCTGCGCGGACAGCCGCCTCGTCGACGTCGCCGCGGACGGTCAGCCGGCCCGTGGCCCGGTCAGCCTGGGCGGACTCCACGCCGGCCACCTCCTCGACCTCCTCGCGGACCGACAGCTCGCAATGGCCGCAGGTCATGCCCTCGACTACGTAGGTCTTTTCGGTCGGTACGCTCATGTCAGGCGCCTCCTGGTACGGGCGGGGGGTATTGGCAGAGACCGTAGCATATACCCGTGCCCCGTATGGGCTATCATCTTCGTACATGGCCTCAACCACCGAACCGCGCGGCTACTCGGCCAGCAAGGACGACCTGCTCAAGCGTCTGCGACGCATCGAAGGTCAGGTCCGCGGCGTCGAGGGCATGGTCGAGGCTGACCGCTACTGCATCGACGTGCTCACTCAGATCTCAGCCGTGCAGGCGGCGCTCGACAAGGTC
The DNA here is from genome assembly GCA_030947145.1 of Actinomycetota bacterium. GTDB lineage: Bacteria > Actinomycetota > Thermoleophilia > Solirubrobacterales > Solirubrobacteraceae > Palsa-465. Next base: position 14,604 of record JALYXK010000250.1, on the reverse strand, counting down.
GCGCTCGGACTGCTCGACGACCACGCCAAGCACTGCGTCATCGGCGCCCGCGAAGACGCCCAGGCCGAGAAGACCCAAGAGCTGATGGCAGCCGTCGGCCGGCTCATGCGCCGCGGCTGACACGGCGGTAGAGGACGCGCTGGGACGCGATCCTGCTGAGCTTCGACAACCTGGACGCGATCCTGCTGAGCTTCGACAACCTCGGCGACGCCAGCGAGCTCGAGCGGGGCACCTGGCCCGTGGGCGGCGAGCTCGGACTCGGCCCCTAGTCATCCGCTCGGGCGCTCCTTTCCGGTCAGATCTTCCGCGCGACCTCTGCCGCCGCGCGCTCACCCGAGCGGACGGCGCCGTCCATGTAACCGTTGAAAACGTCGGAGGTCTCGGTTCCCGCCCAGTGCACCCGCCCGACCGGCGCCCGTAGCGCGGATCCAAAGTCGCTCCACACCCCGGGAGGCATGTAGCCGGCGTAGCAGCCGCGCGTCCACTTCTCCTCGGACCAATTCTGCTCGATCAGCTGCCGAGGATGGGCCGCGGCGGCCCCGAACAGCCGCACGAACGACGCCAGCACCTGCCGGCGCCGCTGGCCGGGGCTGAGCGAGCCCAGTCTCCGCGCCTCCTGCCCGACCACGAACAGCCGAGCAGTACGCCGAGCTGGCCGCCGGGCGGCGAGTTCTCGTAGGTGAAGCGGACGGGGGGGGGCGGTCGCCGTTGGAGTAACCATTCAGGCCGGCCGAGCGCCAGACGGCTTCGGGTAGACCGCCTCGAACTTGATCGCGGAGCCCTGAGGCATCCGTTGGGTGAGCCCATCACGCCGCGCCGGAAGGGCGGGTTCGTAGTCGATTCGTCCGGCCAGCACCGGCGCCACCGCGACGATCACCCGCTGGGCGTGCCAGCTGCCGGCGTCGCTTCGCACCGTAACCCCGCCTCGGTCCTGGCTGATCCGCCGCGCCGGTGCGCCGAGCACGACACGGTGGCCCAGTCGCTTCGCCATCCGCAGCGAGATCAGCTGGGATCCACCCACGAAGCGCTCCTCCTGGGCGCCGCCGGCGGTGCTGGTCAGGTTGATGATGCCGCGGCCCGACTGGAAATAGAACAGAGCGTGCAGCAGGGAAAGGTCGCGCGGATCGGTGGCGAAGACCGCCTTGATCGCCAGGTCCAGCAGGAAGCGGCCCCCGGCGGTCTTGGTATTGGCGAGCATGAAGGTCTCGACGGTCTGGGAATCCAGCATGGCCGCGTTCGGCGCCGTCCACGGCCGCGCGAGCGGCACCGTGGCCTGGAGGCCGATGACCTTGCCCAGAAGCTGGGCGAAGTCGGCGGCGTCGGCGGCCGGCAGCGGGGGGATGAGTCCGGTGAAATGGCTGAGTCGGCCCGCGTAGTCGAGGATCTGGTTGCCCCGCGTGTAGGTCTTGAACCGCTTGACGCCGTGCGCATGGGCCCGGGCCAGGATCCGGTCCTGACCCGGACCGACCCATTGACCGCCGATCTCGACGACCTCGCCACCGCCGACCGGATGGTTGAGGGTGCGGCCGCCGACCCGTTGGCGGGCCTCGAGGACGACGACCGAATGGCCGGCGTGGTCGAGGTCGCTGGCCGCGCTGAGTCCGGCCAGCCCGGCTCCGACAACGACCACGTCGACCCGCTTTCTTCCCGGCGCCCGGCGCGGCGTCGCGGCGCCGGCCGGCTTGGCGCCTGCGATCAGGACTCCGGTGGCTCCGGCCGCGGCGCCGGCAATGACCTCCCGTCGCGAGACCCCACTCATCGGCCGGCCACCACGCAACCGCGGCGGGCTCGATCCGCCGGGATCGGGAGGTCGGCGGCGACTGCGGTCTGGACGTAGCGCAAGCCGGCCTGCCCGGAGGCCAGGCCGGCGCCGACCTGGCGCAGGGCCGCTCGCGAGCGATCCGGGACGGCCCAAGGCGCCAGCGCCAGGAACTGCGGCTTGGCGCCGGCGTAGCGCCGATCCGCGGCTAGATCGTCTCCGGCGACGAATGAGCCGTTGCCGACGTAATGGCAGCCGGAGCCTCGCCTCCCGCGTTGCAGGATCGCGCTCTGCCCATCGAACGGCGTGTCGGCGAGGTTGCCGACCATGAACGGGTTGACGGCGTAGCGGAAGCGGACCGTGGGATCGCTGACGGCGCGATAAGCCGAGCCCATCCACGAGAGCGGCTGCCAGAGCTCGGCGCCATCGGCCCCCGTCCACTGACCGTCGTTGGCGTCGGCTTGGATGAGCACGTTGGCGCCGAGGTGATCGAGGCACCGCATGTACGTCGTCGCCACATCGTCGCACTCGTGGCCGGGGGTGGACACCCCGTAGGTGAACGCGGGGAGGCTGGTGGCAAAGCCGAGCCGGGCGCCGGTTCCGGGAATGCTGATTGGACGCAGGTTGGCGACTGCCGCCGGCCCGCGCGCCGCTCCCGGGGCAAAACCGAGCGCCTGCTCGAAGGAAGTCAGGGGAACCTTCCGGTTGGTGGCGAGAAGGTTCGCCAGCGGCGCCGGGGCGTGGCGGTGCACGACCCGGGGACCCCACAGGAACGTCTGGTCATAGGCGAGCGCGCCGGTGGGGGCGTAAACGCTGCCGACCCTGCGGGTGCTCGGGTCGCGCAGCGCGGCGATCGCGGAGGTGCCGGTCCGGTTGGTCTACTCGGTCCGCTCTCCCGAGGACGTTTTCTATCGAGGCGAGCTCGGTGAGGAGACGACGCTGACCTACACCCGCCGGACGCCCGAAGGCTGGACGGGAGCGACCGGACGCATCGACGCCGGTCTCCTCAGCCGACTGGCCTGGCCGGAGGGCATGGCCTACGTCTGCGGCCCGAATGGTTTCGTCGAGACGGCCACGCGACTACTGATGGAATCCGGCTACGAGCCGGAGCGGATCCGCACCGAGCGCTTCGGGCCGAGCTGATCGACCTCGCCTGCGGCGAAGTGGCTCTCAGTTGGCGCTGGCGATGAGGTCGTCGAGGATCTCGCCGTACAGTGCCAGCGAGAGCGATAGATGGCCATGGTCCGGGAGCAGTTTCGCCCGCGCTCCGGGGACGTTCGCGGCGAGCCACGTGCCGTGCGCCGGCGGGACCATCCGATCTTGAGCTCCCTGCCAGATCGTCACCGGACGAGAAACGTCCTGGAGGTCAAATCCCCAATCGCGGATGAACGCCAGGTCGTCGTCGAACCATCCGTACACGCCGGGGGCCAAGCCCGCTCGCCCGCCTTCGGCCAGGTGCTCGGCGTATTCCCCCGTCAACACACGGCGGTCGACCTCCGAGAGCAGATCGCCGAGGACCGCGTAGAGCTCTCTGCCGGTCGCCGACATCATCTTCTCGCGAAAGGGTTCCAGGAAAGCGAGCAGCTGCTGCGGCCCGGCTTCGGCCGCCGCTTCCTCTTCCAGATTCTCCGCTCCCATCCCGTCGAGCCAGTTCAGCCCCTCGGCAAACCGCGGCGCCACACTGGCTATGGTCGCCGCCGCGATCACCCGCTCCGGGAGCAGAGCGGCACAGGCCAGCACGTGGGGCCCGCCGCCCGACCCGCCGGCCACAAAGAAGCGCTCGATGCCGAGCGCATCGGCGATCGCCGCCACGTCCGGAGCGCAATCGGCGACCGAGCGCCCTGCGCAGCGCTCACTGCCCCCGTAGCCCGGACGCGAATAGACGACATGACGCAGGCCGCGCTGCGCGCCGATCTCGACGAGCGGGCGGAACATCGCCCCGCCGCTGGGCGTGCCCGTGTGAAACAGGAGCGCCTGGCCGTCGCTGGGCCCGCTGAGGGCAACCTCGAGCTGGCCTCGCGGCCCGGCGATCTGGACACGCTCAGCCATCTGGCCGGACCATAACCGGCCGCCGGAGACCGATCAAGCGGGTTCGGGAAACGGGATTCATCGCTTGCGCTGGACCGAATTGGCTGACACGCTGTCTGCGCCTGTACCCCTCACGGATGAGCGGAACGGACCGGGTACACCCCCCGCGGAGATCGAATCGGATGGCAACGCGACACGAGCAAGAAGGCAGGTCCCTCCGGGAAATCGCCGCGGACCGCGGCTCCGAGCGCCCGCATCGCCGGGCCAGGCCGCTCCCGAACGAGTTGGAATTGCCGCTGGAGGGCTTCGAGCGCGCTTCGGTCCGACCGCGTCCAAGTTCGACAAGGCATCCGCCGCCCGAGCCTCGTCCAAGTTCGGCAAAGCAACCGCCGCCCGAGCCTCGTCCAAGTTCTACACGGCATCCGCCGCCCGAACCCCGGCGCCGGGCCCGCAGCGCCGCCCGCCGGGAGCCCGGGCGCCCCGCGATCCAGTTCGACCGGGAACGGGTCGCCCGGGCCGGCATCCCCCGCCGCCAGCAGATCCTGCTGCCGTTCATCGCTCTGATCGCGATGGGGGCCGGCGCCGCCGCTGCGATCGCCATCACCAGCCAGCCGCAGACGAGTTCACTGCAGCAAGCGGTGGCTTCGCTGCAGTCCCAGATCGCCGGGGCCCGCCGGGAGCTGACGACGCTGCAGGGCGCCGCCGCCTCGAGTGCGGAGGTCCGCCGTCTGAGCAAGACCGTGGCCGGCCTGGGACGTACGGTCGGCGGACTGCAGGGCAGCTCCACGCCGCTGAAGGTCAGGGTCGATGCGCTGACGGTGTGCATCCCCGAGCTGCAGGGCGAGCTCGCCGGCGAGAGCGTCCGCGGCAACAGCAAGCACGCTTCCCTGGTCAGCTCGACGACGATCTCGCCGGGCTGCGCCGGCGTGCTGGGCGCTGGTTGAGCGCGCGGCCGGCGACACTCGGGAGAGCCAGGCCGCTCACCACCATTTCTGCTCGCGGGCTTGATCGGTGCCGCCGGTGCGGTCGAGCGCGTCGAGCGCGGCCACGTCCTCCGGGGGAAGTTCGAAGTCGAAGATGTCGGCGTTCTCCGCGATCCGCTCGCGGTGGGTCGACTTCGGGATCACCACGGTGTCGCGCTGCAAGCACCAGCGCAGCAACACCTGGGCGGGGGAGCGCCCAGCACGCTGCGCGATCGGCGCGACCGTCGGATGCGAGATGTGGCGGCCAGTCCCCAGCGGGCTGTAGGCCTCGATCGCGACGTTGCGCTGCCCGCAGGCCTCGAGCAGCCCGCGCCGGTACTCGAACGGGCTGAACTGCACCTGGTTCACCACCGGCGGGCGGGCGGCGACCGAGATCACCTGTTCCAGCTGGCCCACGCTGAAATTGGAGACGCCGATCGAGCGGGTGTAGCCGCGCTCGTGGGCCCGCTCCATCCCCGGCCAGGCCCAGGTGGGACCGCCCTGCGGCCAATGCACGATGTACAGGTCGACCCAATCCACGGCCAACCGCTGCAGGCTTCGCTCGAGTTCAGCCGCCGGATCGCTGTGGTTTGGATCGAACTTGGTGGTGAGAAATACCTCCTCCCGCGATACGCCGCTGTCTCGCAGCGCCCGCCCGACGCTCGCCTCATTGTCGTAGCCCTGTGCGGTGTCGATGTGGCGATAACCGAGCTCCAGCGCCCAGCGAACCGTTTTCTCGCACTCGGGCCCGTCGGGGACCTGCCACACCCCCAGGCCGAGCCGCGGAATTCGGGCGCCGTCGGCCAGGCCGCGGGCGCGTTCGTCTGAGGGGATCGCTGTATCAGTCACGCTGGCCTCCGTGAATCGAGTGGGCTTACATCATCCCTGCCGGAAGCGATCTCGGCGGGCTGGAGCGTGCCGAACCCCGACACGATGAAGCCCAGCCCGGCCCGGACAACCAGGCGCCGAGACTGGATTGGCCGCCCCCGGCGCGGCAGCACGGAGGTAACAGTTAGGACACTCTCGAGTCATCGGGCAATCGGTCCCCCCGGCCGGTCGCCGCCCCCTCAAGACCCGCGCCGTCGCCCTCTCGCGGCCAGCACTCGCCAAATCTGACTGTCGCTATGCTGTGAAATTCAGGAGGACAACACGGCGGGGCTGGCCCAGAAAAGGGGAGTACCTCATGAGGGATCGTCTGTTGCGGGTAATCGTGCTCGGCGTACTCGGGTCGGCGTTCTGGGCGAACGCCGCCGCGGCGGCCACTGGCCCCGCGTTGGTCGGTTCGACGAGCAACAGCACCTCTCTTTCGGGTGCCAGCGCGGTTGCCGTGTCCGGGCAGTTCGCCTATGAGGCGTCCTACTGGTCGGGTCAGCTCAATGTGGTCGACATCTCCAATCCAGCCGCGCCGACGATCGTCGGTTCGACGCCGTCGAGGCCGTCGATTACGGCGGCCACGAACATCACGATCTCGGGCCATTACGCGTTCGTGACCAGCAAGAACCGCAACGCGAGTCCCACCAGCAACGACGACGGAACCGGGAATAGCCTGACCATCGTCGACATCGGCACTCCCACCGCGCCCTCCGTGACCGGGACGGTGCACGCCCCGGGCGGCAACGGCAACGTCCTCTTTGGCGCGTACGCCCTCGCCGTTTCCGGGAACTTCGCGTACATCGCCTCTCAGGGCAACCTGAGTGCACAGGGTCAGCCCAGCCTGCCCCTCACGAGCGCCGGATCGTTCTCGGTGATCGATATCACGAATCCGAGCGGGCCGACTCTGGTCCCGAGCCAGAACATCGACAACTCGAGTCTGAGCGGCGCCCTGGATCAGGGGTTGAACCACGCGACCTCGGTGGCGATCAGCGGGCACTACGCCTTCGTCACCGCGTTCAACAGCCAGCGCCTGACCACGATCGATATCTCGAACCCGACCGCCCCGGTCGCGGTCCACAGCCTGCGCGACGCCACCTCCTTTCCCGCCCCGAATGACGTGGTGATCAACGGCGGCTACGCCTACGTGGTCAACCAAACCGCCACGGGTCTCGAAGTGGCGGCAGTGAACGTTGCCAACCCGCTGGCGCCAACGGTCGTCGGAACGCTCGGCGACCCCAGTCTGCGGGGCGCCTACCGGGTCAGGACGCGGGGCAATTTCATCTACGTGTCCGCGAACAGCGCCGCCTCGGTCGCCGCCATCGACGTGTCGAGCCCAGGTGCGCCCCGGCTGGCTGGTTCGCTCACGGACGCGGCGCATCTGGCCAACGTCACCGGACTTGACGTCAGCAGCAGCGGTCGCTACATCGTCTCCGCCTCGCCACGCCTGGCCACCGATCCGCAGCCCTCGCCGTTCCCGCCCTACCCGCTCCAGACCGGCGGTCCGACCGTCACCGGCACCGTCTCGGTCATCGACCTCGATCCCTCGCCGATCGCGGTCACGATCGCGCCGGGTTCCGAGCCGGCCAGTCTGACGGCAAGCACCTCGGCGGCTTTCAGCTTTGCCGTCAACGACGCTGTGGCCACGGTCCAGTGCTCGCTCGATCATGCCTCCTTGGCTGCTTGCACCAGTCAGACCACCGCCACCTATGCCTCGCTCAAGCCGGGGGCTCACACCTTCACCGTCCAAGCCACCGATGCTGCGGGCACCAGCGCGCAGGCCACCTACACCTGGACGGTCACCAGCCCGCCCAGCGCTACGGCTCCGCCCAGGATTGCCGGAACCGCCCAGCAGGGGAAGCGGCTGTCGGCCTCCCCCGGCACATGGGCCGGGGCTCCGGTGCCGACCTTCAGCTACCAGTGGCAGCGCTGCAATGCCCAGGGCAACAGCTGCAAGTCGATCGCAAACCAGACGGGCACCACCTACAACGTCACGGCAACGGACGTGGGATCGCGCCTGGTAGTTGTGGTCAGGGGCAGTAATTCGAGCGGATCGGCCAGCGCGCCATCTGCGGCTACGGGTGTCGTGAAATGGTCCTCGGGCAGCTTCGCCAGCGCGAAGCTCACCCACTCGAAGAGCTCGACCCCGGGGCTCAGCCTCTCGGTACCCCCCGTCGGTGGGGGTCTGCTCATCAAGCGGCTGACGACTTCCCTGCCCAAGGGACTCTCCTTCCTCGGTTCCCGCAGCGCCCTGGCGAACGGGCTGGTAGTGAAGAGCCGGTCTGGAAAGAAGCTGGCGTTCAAGCTGTCGCTGAAGCACGGCACGCTGACGCTCACCCTGACCAAGCCCGCCACCGGCGTCACGCTGACGCTGGCCCGCGGGCGCGTCTCGAAGTTCAAGTCGAAGGGCAAGTCGCCGAAGCTGACGGTGAGCCTGGCCTACCCGAGCAAACCGATCCGCCGCGGCGGCGTCAAGCTCCGCCTGGGCTGAGCTGGTCGCTCGGCCCGCCTGACGGCGGAAGCAACTCGCTGTACACCGCGGCGGCGTAGGCGACGCGATCGCGCTCGATCGCCGCGCCCATCAACTCGCGATGCAGCTCGGGCACCTAGAGTATCCAGTACAGGTCCGCGCCCGCTGGTACGGGCCGGGCGACGCCGCCGAGCGCGGCGCGGGCTTCGGTCAGGTCAAGCTGCGCCACCGCCGCGACCTCCGCGGTGGCCAGCGGTTGGCCGGCCCAGGCCAGCAGCTCCTCCACGGACTCCGGTTTCTCCCGTCGGATCAGCTCAGGCGCGAGGTTGGCGATCGCCGCCTCATACGTCTCGACCGGGTTGAAGCCCGGAATCGTGACCTGCTCACCGCTATCCGCGCGCCTGAGCACGTAACTCGGAGCGGTGTAGCGTCGCTGCTCGGATGGGCCGCCGAGCTTGTGATCGAGGGCACGCGCGGCGGGACCCGGGGCTCGGGCCGCCTCGATGTCCTCCCGAAGCGCAGCTTCGACGTCCTCACCCGCGCACCACTGCTGGAGCTCGGCCGGATCGAGGCCGACGTCCCGCGCCGCCGCCGCGAGCAGGTCGGGATCGTCCAGCAGCCCGCCGAGCATCACCCGGACCCGCAGCCGCCGCAGCAGCCGCTCCTCCAGTTCCGGCGCGTTCAGCCGCGCGGCCACCACGGCGCGGCAGGCCGGCGCTGAGGATGCCGGCCGCGGGTAGGGCACCGGCTCGATCGGCATTCCGTACTTGCGCTGAAGCCCGGCCGCGCCTCCGGCCAGCTTTTCCGCTTCGCCGGGCTCGAGCGTGAGCACGATCATCTTCGTAGACCAGAGGAGCTGATCGCCGTAGTGCCAGCGCAGCCGCTGACGGGCCGGTTCGGCGGAGAACGCGAACGGGCAGGCCGGATCGGTGAACAGGGTGATCTCGAGCTGCACTCGGCCGAAACCTACCGGGGGCTCCGTGCCGGAGCGTTCTCAGGGCCGGTGCACGACGAACGCGTGCGCCTGCGTCTTTACGATCTCGATCAGATTCCCGAGCGCGATGTTGGCGTCGAGCAGGTGCAGGCCCCAGGTCGCGTCAGGACTGGGCTTCGGGGTCGGCGCCCTCTGCAGCGGCGTGATTTGCAGGACGTTGGCGCCGGCCGCCGATGAGCACCTGGCCCGGAAGGCGCCGGCTCGAAGAGCCAGGTAGAGCGCGATCGACCGCTCAACCGGATCGACGTTGAAATTCGCCAGGGGGTGGACTGCCCGCTGACCGTGGGATAGACGTAGAAGCAATCGATCGAGGGGTGCTTGCCCCGCTTGGGGTGCTGAACCGCCAGCCGCTTCCCAGTGGGCGAAAAGACCGTCGTGGAGAGGCTGGGTGCGCACGGATCCGGAGTGTGGCCAGGCAGGCACAACCAGACGGCCTTGGCCGAAGCCGACGGCGCCAGTCCGGCCATCACCAGGGCCGCGGCGGCGGCGGGGGCGAGGAGACGGGCGAGCCGGCGAACCCGCGCAAATCTAAAGCCTCAAGCCGTCTTCGCGCAAGCGGCAAGCCGGACCGAGCCAGCGCGGCTTCTGATTGAATCCACGCATGCCGAGCTTCGACGTGAGGGGGAAGGTCGCGATAGTGACCGGCGGCGCGCGGGGAATCGGCTTCGGCACCGCCCAGGCGCTGGCCGGGCGCGGGGCCACGCTGGTGATCGTGGACCTCGATCAGGGCGCGGCGGAGAGTGCCGCGGCGCAGCTTCCGGGGGGCGCGCTCGGCCTGGTCGCCGATGTGAGCGACCGCGGCTCGATGCAGCGCATCGTCGCGACCGTCACCGACCAGCTCGGCGGGCTCGACCTGATCGTGGCCAACGCCGGCGTCGCCTCGCGCGCCGCGACGGTGCGCGCGATGAACGGCGAAGCCTTCGAGCGCGTGCTCGCCGTGAACCTCGGGGGCGTCTACAACACGGTCATCACCGCGCTGCCGCAGATCGCCGAGCGTCGCGGTCACATCGTGGTCACCTCCTCGGTCTACGCGTTCATCAACGGCCTGGGGACGGCGCCGTACGCGATGGCCAAGGCCGGCGTCGAACAGCTGGGACGAGCGCTCCGGGTAGAGCTGGCGCCCCACGGTGCCAGCGCCAGCGTCGCCTACTTCGGCTTCATCGACACCGAGATGGTCCGCCGCGCGATCGACGCCGATCCTCTGGCCGAGCGGATGATGAAGACATTGCCCAAGGTGCTGCAAAAGCGGCTAACGCCCGCGCAAGCCGGCGAAGCGGTGGCGCGCGGCATCGAGAAGCGCGCCCCCCGGATCATCGCGCCAAAGCGCTGGGCGGCATTCAGCGCGCTGCGCGGCATCATCAACCCGCTGCTCGATGACTACATGCTCAAGGACAGCGACACGCAGGCGATGGTGGTCGAGCTCGACTCCCGCGGGGATCAGGAGCAACCGCTGACGGCGTGAAGCCCGAGATCGACTGCCTTTGAGTGTGCTATGCGGGTTTCCGCATCCAGGCCGGTCCGCGGTGCTCCAGCCGTCCGTCGGCCGGATCAGTCGAGCGCCCGGCGGATGAACAGCCGGGTTCCGAGCGCGCCGAACACCAGGAGCGAGACCCCGATTCCGAGGGCGATCCAGCCACCACCGAGATGCGGGAGCGTGGTCAGAGCGCTCCGGAGCCCCTCGCTGACGTAGGTGATCGGGTTCAGCAGGGTCAGCACCTGAAACCAGCGCAGCTGGTGCAGGGAGTTCCACGGGTAGAACGTGCACCCGGTGAAGATCAGGGGCGTGAGCACGACGGCGAACGCGACGCTGATCCGGTTGGGCGGCACGGCGGTGCCGAGCACGAGCCCCATCGCTCCGGCGGCCAGGCTTCCGAGCGCGAAGATCGCCACCAGCGCCGGCCAATCGGGGCCGGCGACGTGCAGGCCTCCGGGGAGGATCAGCGCCGCCAGCGGCAGGATCAACAGCCCCGCCAGGATTCCCCGCAGGGAGGCGATCAGGATCTTCTGCACGGCGACGGCGGCCACCGGCAGTGGGGCCAGGAGGCGGTCCTCAATCTCCTTGGTGAACGAGAACTCGATGACCAGCGGCAGGGCGGTGTTCTGCAGCGCGGTCAGGACGAGTGTCAGGGCCATCACACCGGGCAGCAGCTGGGTTCCGTAACCGCCCCGCGCCGCGCCGATCTGAGGCAGGACCCGCCCGAAAACGAACAGCAGGAAGATCGGCTGCAGTAGCGCCTGGGCCAGGAACGATCCGAGCTCGTGGCGGATTGTGACCCACAGGTCGCGGCCACACAGCGCCAGGAACGCCCGCAGCTGGACGTTGGTGGTCCCGTACGGGGTAGTCCGGGCCGGGGCGCCCTCGGTCGTGTCGCTCATCCCGACCACCGCCCGCTGACTGCAGCGCCGTCGGCCCCCCGCAGCTCGCGACCGGTCAGGTGGACGAACACGTCCTCGAGCGTTCCCTCCAGGCGTTTGAGCTCGATCAATCTCAGCCCGCCACGAGCGGCGGCGGCCAGGGCTTCGGTCGGCAGCGAGTCGGTCGCCCGCCCGTTCATCTCGTAGAGCCGAACCCGCCAGCGGCCCTCGCCTCCGGACCGGGCCTCGATCCGCTCGGTGTCGCACACCCCGGTGAACGCCGCCGACGGGTCGGCCGTGGCCGCGACCGTCAACTCGATCCCGTGCTCGGCGGGCAACAGCCGTCGCAGGCGGGTCGGCGTGTCGAGCGCGATGATCTTGCCGTGGTCGATGATGGCGATCCGGTCGCACAGCCGGTCGGCCTCGATCATGTCGTGCGTGGTCAGTATCAGCGTAGTCCCCCGCTCGCGCAGGTCGACCATCATGTCCCACAGGAACAGCCGGGACTGCGGGTCGAGACCCGTCGTGGGCTCGTCCAGGATCAGCAGGCGCGGCTCGTGCATCAATGCCCGGGCGATCATCAGCCGTTGCGCCATCCCCCCCGAGTAGTCATTGACGTGGTCGTTCTCGCGGCCGGCGAGCCCGAAGCGGGCCAACAGTTCGCGCGCGCGCTCGCGGCGATCCCGCCGGCCCGCCCCGAAGTAGGCGGCGTGGAAGGTCAGGTTCTCCGATGCGGTCAACGCGCGGTCCAGGTTCGAGAGCTGCGGCACCGCGGCGATCCGCAGCTTCGCGGACACGGGATCCGCGCGGACATCGATGCCATCGACCGATACCCGTCCCCCGGTCGGCCGCACCCGCGTGGTGATCGTGCCGATCGTCGTGGTCTTGCCCGCCCCGTTCGGCCCCAGCAGCCCGAAGATCTCACCCTCGCGGACCTCGAAGTCGATCCCGGCTACGGCCTCGAGACCGTCCGGCCGGTAGCGCTTGTGCAGGCCCTCGACGCGGACGACGGCGGGTGGCGTGGCGAGAGTCATGCTCGCCGCAGCGTAGCCCGAGCCCTGCGCCGCTGTCCCGCGGGGGCGACGAAGAGTCAGTGGCCGCGCAGGCGCGTGAGCTGGATGCGCAGCCGGACGCTGTAGCGCTCGGCGAACGTCTCCGTGGTCATGCCGATCCGGGCGATGTGCTGGTCGTACTTCGCTCGGTACTCATCGGCGGCGTGGACCGGCGGGGCAGCGGGATCGATCGTGGCGCGGCCGGAGAGGACGACGATGTCCCCGCCGCGACCATCGCCGGCGAAGTTCAGCGCCACGTGGGGGTTCGCCTCGATATTGCGCACCCGCGCGCCCGGCATGCTGTACATGGCCACCGACTCATCACCGTCCCACAGAAACCACACCGGGTTGGGCAGCGGGGCCCCGGCGGGAGTCACCGAGGTCAGCCACACGACGGTCTCCTCACGCAGGTGCCGGGCGGCCCGGGCCCCGAACTCGGTGCTCTCATCGATCACAGGCGGATCATACGTCGGCGTTTTCGCCTCCGTCCAAAGGCCCGGCTTCAGCAGCCAGCTCCCGGCCGGATGCCCCCCGGCGCGAGACAGGAGAGGAGCTGCCGGGGGGCGTGCCCGGCGCGTATCGTGAACCTGAAGTACTTGGCGATCCACCCGGGCCGGAGGATCTCCACCGTCAGCTGCGTGCCGGGCCTCAGATGATGGTGGAGGAACGCCGCCGCCAGACCCACCCTGGCCGATGAGAGCTTGGTGCAGCGGCGGGTGGTCGTGGTCTTGCAGCTCTTGGCGTTCGACACGGCGATCACGCGCTTGGCGTACGGACAGCCGTGGCCCCGGCACTTGATCTGGACGGTGGCGCCCGCCGGGACACCGTTGCCCTGGAGCAAGGGGACGGTGGTGTAGGTGGGGTGAAAGACGAAGCTCCACTGCAACACCGCCAAGAGCCGTTGGGGAGGCGGCCGCTTGCCAACCACCGTCTGGAGCGATGGCGAATCCGAGCCGGTGAAACTGGCGTCGCCGAGGTAGTGCGCGGTGATGACGCGTGGGCCGACTGCGCCGAAGCTCACCCGGCAGACGGCCGCGGCGGCCCCGGAGGGAGAGTTCCCGTGCAGCAGCGGCTGGGAGGCGCACGCGTCGAGCTGGCGGTTGCCGTCGGAGAACTGGATGAACCCACTCGGCTGGATCGGCCCGGCGTGTTTGGGTACGACGGCGGCCAGGTAGGTGACCGTGTTCCCGGCCGTCGGATTCGTGCTCGAGGGCGTGAGGTCGATCGACGTCGAGTCCTCGCCAACTGACAGCAGGTCAGGGGTACTGGTCGAGCCCGGGTTCCCGGCGCCGCTCGGAGTGAACACGGCGGTGAGAGACACCGGTGAGTTCGCGGCGGCAAACGATGTCTGGCAGACGGCGGTCGGGCCAGCTGCCGGCGTGACGGACACGTTGGCGCAGCCCGGGATCGGGGTTCCGCCAGCCTGGAACGCGACAGTCCCGGCCGGTGCGCCCGGGCTTGCCGTCACGGTGGCGATCATCGTCACGGTCTGGTTCGTAACCGGCTGAGCGGGCACGACGCTCAGCGCCGTGTTGCTCGAACCTCCCGTCTGGAGCAGCGTCGCCTGGCCATGGACCCCGGTCGTCTGGTCGACGGCGACGACCTGCACCGGACCCGGGGTGGTGGAGCTGGTGATGGTGGCGGTGTAGGTCCCGTCCCCGTTGTCATGGGCGGGCTGCGGGCTCCCCTGCCCGCCGAAACTGGTCAGGAAGACAACCGTGTCGCCGGGCACCCGATTGCCGTTGACATCGGTGACTGTCGCGGTGGCGGTGGTAGCGGAGCTGCCGTCAGCGGGGATCGAAGTCGGCGCTAGGCCGACGGTCACGTTGGCTGCGGGTCCGGGGGTCTGGGTTAGCGGGGCGCTTCCGCTGGCTCCAAAGGACCCGGCCGTGGTATCGGTCGCGGTGATCGTCACGATACCTGCGGTCGTGGAGCTGGTCAGGGTGGCGGTGTAGGTCCCGTTCCCCTGGTCGACGCCCTGAACCGAGTTTCCACTGGGATCCGTGAAGACAACGGTCTCGCCGGAAAGCGGCCCCAAGACATCGGTGACCGTCGCCGTAGCGGTCGTGGTCGAGGTACCGTTGGCGACGATCGAAGGTGGCGCCAGCTGAACA
>JALYXK010000233.1 GCA_030947145.1 Actinomycetota bacterium | reverse complement strand
AGCGCTCGCGGCACTGCTCGAGCCGCTTGATGACGAACTCGAGCTTGAGCGCGACGATGAACTGCCGCAGGCAGCGACACCAACGCTGGCGGTCACTAGGAGCGCAGCGATACGCGGCTTGCTTTTCAGCAAGTGCACATTGACCTCCTCCTCTACTCCGTAACCGACAACGCTGTCGGGTGCGCACGTCGCGCAATGACTGAATCTGGGCGGTACGCTACGGTCTTGCGCGTGAACGAGGCGTTAACATCGGTCGAGCAGGCGTAAACATGCAGTGAACACGCATCGCCGCTCCGGGGGCCAGGATCATTCGGCGACGAAGCGATAGCCCGCTCGCGGCGAGGTGACGATGAGTGGCGCCGCATCGTCGCCCTCGAGCTTGGCTCTCAGGCGCCGGACGTAGACCCGCACGTACTCGGTCTCGGTCTGGTAACCGTGACCCCAGACCCGCCGCAGTAGATGGGAGTGACTGAGCAGCTTCCCCCGGTTGGTGACGAGCTCGCGCAGGAGGGCGAACTCGGTCGGCGTCAGATGCACCGGCTCGCCCCGCTTCGTCACGTGCTGCCGAGCCAGATCGATGACGATGTCGCCGGCGGTGACAATCGGCGGCCCGGGCTCCGCGGCACCGGCGGTGCGGGTGCGGCGCAGTGTCGCGGTGATGCGTGCCAGCAGCTCCTCGACGCTGAAGGGCTTGGTCATGTAATCGTCGGCCCCCATGTTGAGCGCCGTCACCTTGTCGCGCTCGCCGCCGCGCGCCGATACTACGATCACCGCCACCGAGGAGCGCTCGCGGATCTGACGGCAGAGATCGAAGCCGTCGGCCTCGGGCAGCATCAGGTCCATCAGGACGATGTCCGGCTCCTCTGTCTCCAGGAGCTGGAGCGCGCGCAGCCCGTCGGTCGAGACGATCGTGTCGAAACTGCGCACAGCGAGATTCGACCGGATCAGATCCACGATGTTCGGATCGTCCTCGACCAGGAGGGCCCTGGTGTTCGAGGCCGACTCAGGCATCGGGGCCGGATCGGATCGGGGACCGGGCCACAACTCCGCCCGCGGCTGCCAGGGCGGCGGGCTCGTCGGCCGCGTCCTGCAGATCGCTTCCCGCACCGGTGTTTCCTGGTGCCTCCACGAGGAGGCCAATGCGGAAGGTGGTCCCCGCCGACGACGGCAGGAGCTCGATCCGACCACCGTGCGCTTCGACGATCCCACGGGCGATGGACAAGCCGAGACCCGCGCCGGCGCTGGGCGACCGTTGGCGGCGGGCCGACTCGAACGGGGCGAGCGCCAGCTCCTGCGGAAAGCCGGACCCGTCGTCGATGACGCTGATCTGCACCGCGGCCGCCGCGGAGGTGTCGGCGAACGGCGGCGCCGGCCGGTCACTGCCCACCAACGTCCGTTCGGTGGCGATGACGTCGACCCTGGTTCCCGGTGGGTTGTGGCGAAACGCGTTGGTCAGGAGGTTGACGAACACCTGCTCGAGTCGGTCATGGTCGGCCCAAACCGCCGGCAGTTCGGCATCGCAGGTCACCGAAACGGCGGCCGACCGCTCGCCCGGCAGGCAGGAGATGGCGGCCTCGAGCACCAACCGAATGTCGCACCAGTCGGGCTGGAGGCGCATCACCCCTGATTCGATCGCCGAGAAGTCCAGCAGGTCGTCGACCAGGCGGCCCAGACGCGCCGACTCGGCGGCGATTCGGTCGAGGAAGCGCTGTTCGGAGTCGCCGTCCCAGGTCACGTCCGGCTGCATCAGGCTCGACGCGTACCCCCTGATCGCCGTCAGCGGGGTGCGGAGCTCGTGACTCAGTCTTGAGAGGAATCCTCGCTGCAATTCCCGTGAACGACGCAGGGCGACTGCTTCCTGATGCGCGAGCCCGGCTTCTTCACGCTCCAGCGCCAGGCGCAGGGAGTGCGCGGCGTCCTCGATCAGGGCGGTTTCCTCTTCGCTGATCCGAAGCCCGCTCCAGCTCGCCACCAGGACGGTCGGACCGGCGGGCGCCATGAAGGCAACGGCCAGGATCCGCTGCCGCCGGTCGTTGCCGAACCCTCGGGCCGAGCCGTCCCGGCGACTGTCGCCCAGCGCCTGCTGCGACGCGGCACGCAGGGGGGCCGAGATCGCTTCCGGATCGCTGCCCAGCGTCCCGGCGTAGGCACGCCAGCAGATCTCCTCCGCGCCGAGCCGGCTGAGCAGGGCCACCTCTTCGGCTCGGAGGCCTCGACGCAACGACTGGAGCGCGATCACCAGGCCATCGCTGACCGTGACCGGCCCGGCCAGCGTCTCGAGCATCTCGCGAATCGTCTCGAGCACACGGTTGCGGGCGGTCACCTGGTCCAGGAGCCGGTCACGCTCGACCGCGCTCGCCGCGTATCCGGCATAGAGCGTCAGCAGATCGAGCTCGTCGCGCTCCGGCGGCCCCGGATCCGGCCGGAACACGGTGATCACCGCGCTCACCCCCGCCGGTCCCATCACCGGAACCGACCAGGAGCTGGCGATCGCCGCGGAGCTCGCGATCTCGCCGAACTGCGCCCAGGCGTTGTTGGCGCGCAGGTCCTCCTCGACGACCCGTTGCTCGTGGGCCGCCGCCCGGCCGGCAGGGCCGCCCGCGGCTCCGAACGGCAGCCGCGACCAGCGGGCGATCTGTCCGGGGGCAAAGCCCAGCGAAGCCGCGCAGTGCAGCGACCCGCCGCTGGCGACGTGAATGCACACCGTCCCGGTGCCCAGAGCCGCGCCGAGCGCGGACAGGATCAAGGACAGGCTGGACGACGGGTCCGCCGACACCAAGCGGTCGGCGAGGCCGTGCAAGCGCGTGAGCTGGCCGCGCGCCGAGGAGTCGACCTCCTGTCCGGACAGCAGCGCGGCGACGTCGTCGGGATGCGTTCCGTTGGGATCCAGGTCCGCCACGGTTGCTCCGTGCCGCAGGACGACGATCCGGTCGGCCAGCCGGAAGATCTGATCGATGTCGCGGCTGGCCAGCAGGATCGTCATGCCCTGGGCTCGCAGGCTCGTGATCAGCTCCTCCACCTGGCCGGCCTCGATCACTCCCAGCGAGGCCGTGGGGTCATCGAGCACCAGCAGTCGAGGACCGCGATTGACCGCCCTGGCCACGGCCACCAGCTGGCGCTGTCCGGCCGACAGCGAGCCGACCAGTCGCGTGGTGTCCTGGATCGGGATCTTCAGGCTCTCCAGCAGCGAGGTGGCCGTGGCGTGGAAGCGCGAATCCGAAAACAGCAGGCGCCGCGTCTCCTGCCCGAGCATGAGGTTTCCCGCGACATCCAGGTTCTCGCACAGCGCCGGGTCCTGCCAGACGATTCCGATCCCCCGGCGCCGGGCGGCTACCGGGTCCGCGGGCACGGCCCGGCCCGCAAGCCGGATCTGCCCGGAGGTCGGCGCGATGTCGCCGGCGATGCACCTGATCAGGGTCGTCTTCCCGGCCCCTGGCTCGCCGGCGAGCGCGACGATCTCGCCCTCGCCGATGGTCACGTCAACGTCGGCGAGCGCGCGCGTCGGACCGAAATTGACGCTCAGCGCCGAGACGTGGACAAGCGGCGGTGGTGCTTCGACGGCGGCTTGCAGAGGAGCGGAGTTCATGGCCAGCGTTGCGCCTCGATCATAAGCCAAGGCCGCTCGGTTCTTTTGGGCAAGTTGAGACGTCCGGGAGGTATAGGAACATACGTTCGCATTCATGATCGTCTGCGTCCTCCTCCCTCGCTTTCAGCTCACCATCGCCGCCGGCGATCGCGTCGAGTTGCGGCAGACGCCGGCGGCGCTCGCGCCGGAGCTGGGCGGGGTGCAAAACGTGGGGGAGATCTCGCTGGCCGCCGAGGCGTTCGGCATCCATCCCGGGATGCGGCTGGGCGAGGCGCTCGCGCGGTGCCCGCGGCTGCTGCTCGTCCCGCCCGACCCAGCGGGGGTGGCCGACTTCTGGGAACGGCTGCTCGTGCGACTCGAGTCGATCGGGGCGGCGGTCGAGCCCGAGCGTCCCGGGCTCGTGTGCTTCGACGCCCGTGGATTGCTGGGCCTCCACGGCAGGGTCGCGGGGGTGAGCGGCCAACTGGAGGGAGTACTGGCCGCGGCGCGGCGTGCGCTGGGGGTTCCCGCGCGGTTCGGGGTGGCGCCGACTCGGTTTGCCGCCGTGGCGGCGTCGACGCGGGCTCGAGTGCGGCGGCCGGCGATCGTCTGGGGTGGCGCGGAGCAGGCCCGGGAATTCCTGGCGCCGATGCCCGTCTCCCTGCTGCGGGCGAGACCGTCACTGGCGGATCTGCCCGAGGCGCTCGAGCGTCTCGGCGTCAAGACGCTGGGGGAACTCGCGGGCCTGCCACCCGCGGCGATCGCCGACCGCTTCGGGAGGTCGGGGCTGCTGGCCCGCGAGCTCGCCTGCGGCGGAGACGGCGCGCTGCGGCCGCGGCCGGCCAGCGAGTACCTGCGCGAGACGCTCGAGCTGCCCGAGGCGGCATCCGGCGCCCAGCTCGAGCGGGGGCTGGGGCTGCTGATCGATCGTCTGCTGGCCCGGCGGGAGCGGAGGGGCCGGACGCTGCGGGGGGTCGTGCTCTCCGCGGTGCTGGTCGAGGGAGGGGGGACCTGGCGCGAGCAGGTGACCTTCCGGGAGGCGCTCGCGGACTCCGTGCGGATGCGTCTTGCCCTGGCGCCGAAGCTGGCGTTGATGCCGGCTCCGGCTGACGAGCTCCGGCTGGCGGTCGAACGCTACGGCCCACCAGCGAGCGACCAGCGGAGCCTGCTCGACGATCCGGCCCAGGCGCGTAAGGCCCGCTTGCGCGAGGCGATCCAACAGGCGCGCGCCGGCGCCGGGCCCGACGCCGCCCTGCGGGTGCTCGAGATCGATCCCGGTTCGCGGTTCCCCGAAAGGCGTGCTGTGCTGACCCCCTTCGAACCATGAACCGCGAACCGCGGGTTCTGCGCTTTCCCGAGCGCCCGGCGTGCTCACTCCGTTCGAGGGCTAAGTGATGCTCGCGACTGGCGATGAGCGCGCTGCTGGAGGGTGGCTGGGGCGATGAGCGGTCCCCGGCGTCTCGCGGTCCCTCAGCGAGTCGCGGTCAGTCCGGACGACGGGGGCACCCCGGTCGTGGTCGACGGGCGCGACGTCGACGCCGTGCGCGAATCGTGGCTGATCGAGGATCGCTGGTGGACCGAGCGGCCGCTGCGGCGGCGCTACTGGGAGGTGGTGACCAGCTGCGGGCGCAACGAGGTGGTCTTCCACGATCTGGCCAGTGGGAGGTGGTGGCGACAGCGGTGAAGTGATGCCATCAATTACGAAGTCGTGGCCCTAAGGGGTCCGCGACTGTTACAAAGTCGTGGGGCCTAGACTCAGTCCATGGCCAGCTTGCCGCGACCGATCGACCCGGGCCCCGTGGCCGTCGGGACCTGGAGCGGGGGGCGGTTCATGCGCTTCGGGGAGCCGCTGGACGACGAGCGGTTGCCCGCGGCGATCGCCCCCGGCGGCTCGATCCGGACCGTGATCACCGCCGATGTCTACGGCGCCGGCGAGGCCGACTCGATGCTCGGGCGGGCGATCGCCGGCCGTCCGCGCGAGCAGATGTGCGTGGTCGGGGCGGTCGGCCACGACTTCTACACCGGTCAGCGCGACGGGGCCAAGGGCTTTCCTCGCTTCACTGATCCCGGCCTGCGCGGAGAAGCGGGGTACGGTGACTACCTGCGGATGGCCACCGAGCGGAGCCTCGAGCGTTGTGGCATCGACAATTTCGACGTGCTGCTCCTGCACAACCCGGATCGGATCGGCTACACCAGCGAAACCGTCTGGAAGGAAATGGCCGCGCTCCGCGAGGCCGGGCTCACCCGGGCGATCGGGGTGGCGCCCGGGCCCGCCAACGGCTTCACGCTCGACCTGATCGACTGCCTGGAGTGCTTCGGCGCGCTGCTCGACTGGGCGATGATCATCCTCAACCCGCTCGAGCCGTGGCCCGGCGAGCTCTGCCTCGCCGCCGCCGGTGCGGCCCAGGTCCGGGTGATCACCCGCGTGGTCGACTACGGCGGCATGTTCTTCGACGACGTGCTGCCCGACCAGGAGATGCTGCCGCAGGACCATCGCAACTTCCGCCCGGCGGGCTGGATCGAGGCGGGTCGCGAGCGGCTGCAGCCGATGCGCCCGATCGCCGAGCGCGCGGGTCTGACCATGATCCAGCTCGCCTGTCAGTGGAACCTGGCCCACGACCCCGTGGCCTGCGTGGTTCCGACGCTGATCCAGGAGGCCGGCCCGCAGGCCCGCCCGATCGAGGACAAGCGCGACGAGCTGGACGCGCTTCCGGCCCAGATGCGGCTCAGCCCCGAGGACGTCAGCGAGCTGCGCGAGCTCGGCGACAACACGGGGAGCATGGCGCTGAAGGGCGCGAGCCCTCAGCATTCTGGCCAGGAGCGCCCGGACCGGTGGGGGATGAACCCGCACCTCGAGCAGGTGGCCTCCCGCTGGAGCATCGAGCCCGCCCGGGATCTGAGCCAGGACCCGGCTCCGGTCTGAGCCACGACTGGCTTGGGATCTGAGCAGGAGCCGGCTCCGGTCTGAGCCGGGGGGGGTGTAGCCCCGAGTGTAGGCTTCTACACCCGAGTCGCCGTACAGGGGAGTGAAACGTGCAAGTCCGGATGGTCTGCCTGGAGGATGGGATCACGTCCTGCGGGTTTCGCAAGATGGCGGCTTACGTCGCCGGATTGAACGCGGACACCGAGGCGTTCTACGTCACCACGAACCGTTATCGCGGGATCCGCAACGCGCTGTTCGGCCTCGGCTCGGGCGGCGGTCTGACCGATGAGGATGTCGACGAAGTCGCGCGCGGGCTGATCGGCTCGGACCTGGTCGGGTTCTCGTCGATGTCGGGATATGCCGAATTGACCCATCGCATCGTGCGGCGCGTGCGGCAGCTCGACCCGTCGGTCTACATGATCTGGGGCGGGATCCATCCGATCATCGACCCCGAGGACGCCATCACCGCCGATGTGAACGCGATCTGCACTGGCGAGGGCGAGTTCGCCTTTGCGGAGTTCTTCGACGCGTTCAAGGACGGACGCGACGTGAGCGACCTGAAGAACTTCTGGTTCAAAGCCGATCCGACCTGCGCCGAGGAGGTCAAGCGCAACCATTTCCTGCCGCTGATGAGCGCCGCGGAGATGGAGCAGCTTCCGTTCCCGCTCTACGGCGAGAAGGAGCGGATCTACCGGCGAGGCGAGGGGTTCGCCGAAATCAGCCTTGGCGACTATGTGGGCAACGACGGCCTCAGCTACACGACCCTGTGGTCGATCGGCTGCCCGTTCCACTGCTCCTACTGCGGAAACACCAAGTTCATCGCCAACGACGCCACGTACAAGCGGATTCGCCATCCCAGCGCGCGCTACATCGTCGAGCAGATCAAGGACGCCCGCCGGCGGTTCCCTCACCTAAGCCAGGTGAGCTTTCACGACGACAGTTTCATGGCGATCGGCTACCCGCAGCTCGAGGAGTTCGCCGAGCTTTGGAAAGCCGAGCTCGACCTGCCGTTCGCCGTCTACGGCGTGATCCCCAACTACGTCAAGCAGGACAAGTTCGAGCTGCTCACCTGGGCCGGCATGAACCGGATCAGGATGGGGATCCAATCCGGGTCCCAGAACATCCTCGACTTCTACAAGCGCCCCTCGCCTCCCGCCAAGATCCGCGCGGCCGGCGAGGTGATCGGCAACTTCGCGCCCAAGTATCACCTTCCGCCTGCCTACGACCTGATCATCGACAACCCGATCGAGACTCGCCAAGACGTGGTCGACACGCTCGAGCTGATCTACGGCATGCCGCGCCCGTACACCCTCTTCATCTACTCGCTGAAGGTGATCCCCAACACCGAGCTCGAGCGGTTGATGCAGGAGCGCGGCCTCGATCTCGACGAAATCGACTCGAGCTACTTCGTGATCCCGCCGCGGGTGGCCAATCTGCTGCTCTACGTGCTGTGTCTGTGGAAGCCGCCGCGATGGCTGTGGAACCGGCTGCTCCGGAGGGTCCGGGCCAGCACCGAGCCGCAGCCGACCTACCCGCGGATCGGACTGGTCCTGCGCACGCTCTACCTGGCCCGGCGCGCACTCGCACACTTCCGGCGGATGGACTTCTCGATCTTCCCCGGCTGGACCGGCTACGTGTTCTGGCGCCTCGGGCTCGTCGGCCTCTGGCGACGGCGGTTCAGCAAGCGCCCGTCCAAGCCCGAGCGTCCGGAGAAATGGCGCGGGGGCCGCAGCACCGCTGGCGCGGTGGCGATCCAGCCGCCGCCGGTGCTCCGCGGCTCGACCTCCGACGCCGCCTAGGTCGTGGTGTCTTCCTGCTCGGCGAGTACCCAGTCGCAGCCGGCCGACAGATCCTCGACACCCATCGCCGCCGCGACGTTCAGCCACATCCCGTAGCGGAAGAACTCGTCGATCCGCTCCGAGTCGGCGTCGGAGAGGCGTTGCACGTGCGTCACCAGCTGCGCGTAGCAGGCCCGCACCCGCTCGCGGATCAGCGGGTCGTCGCAGGCGGCATAGGCCTGATGCTGGAGCATCAGCACATCCCGGTCTGAGTCCAAGAGCTGGACGTAGGCGTTGCCCATCGCCTTCAGGACATCGGCGTCGGGCTGCGCGATCGCCGGGTCGAAATCGTCGGCCGCCCGGGTGAACACCGCGGCTACGCGTTCGAAGCCACGCTCCACCGCGGCCAGGAACAGCTCGCGCTTGTTGGCGAACAGGCTGAACACATAGGGCTGGGCGACGCCGACCCGCCGCGCGATCGGATCGACCGGCGTGCCGTGCAGCCCACCGTGGGCGAATTCGTGGATCGCCGCCTCGATCAGCGCGTCCCGGCGCTCTGAGGCCGGGACGCGATGGCGTGGACTCTTGGGGTTGTCGGATGGGCGGGCGGTCGTGGCCATTTCTCGGTCCGATCGTAGGGAACGCCTAGGCGGTGAGCCCGGCCAGCTCGGCACCCGCCTGAGCAGTGGCGGCGGGGATCGCCGGCTCCGCCGGAAG
>JALYXK010000227.1 GCA_030947145.1 Actinomycetota bacterium | reverse complement strand
TCAAGCTGGGGTCGAGCATCGTCGCCGACGAGCGCGGGGACGTGCGCGCGGACGTGCTGGGCCGCATCTGCGACGAGGTCGGCGAGCTGCATCACTCCGGCCGGCAGGTGATCGTCGTGACCAGCGGCGCGATCGCCCGGGGCATGGGCGTGATGGCGATCCCCCTGCGCCCCCGGGCGATGGACGAGCTCCAGGCCGCGAGCGCGGTCGGCCAGGGCAAGCTCTACCGGGTCTACGACGAGCTCCTGCATGCCCGCGGGGTGCCGACGGCCCAGGTGCTGTTGACCTTCTTCGACATGAGCGCGCGCACGCATTACCTGAACGCCCGGCAGACGCTGCGCAAGCTGCTCGAGTGGCGAGTGGTGCCGGTCATCAACGAGAACGACACGACCACGACGGACGAGATCTCGTTCGGCAACAACGACTTCCTGGCCGCCCAGGTGGCGATCCTGCTCGGCGCCGAGCTGCTGCTCCTGCTCACCGACGCCGGGGGCGTGTTCACGGCGGATCCCCGACGGGACGCCAGCGCGGAACTGGTCGGCGAGGTCACGGACTTCGACTCGCTCAAGGGTCTCGACATCGGCCACGCCACCTCTCCACTGGGCTCCGGCGGGATGCGCTCAAAGGTGGTCGCCGCCGAGATGGCCACCGCGGCGGGGATCCCCACGATGATCGGCAGTGGGCTGGAGGCGGGGGTGATCCCGGCCGCCGCGTCGGGTCAGGCGGTGGGCACGCGGTTCGCCGCGCAGACGGTCCGGTACTCCAGCTTCAAGCTGTGGCTCAAGTACGCCAAGCCGGCGCGCGGTCGCGTGCTGGTCGACGCTGGGGCGGCCCGGGCCCTGCGCGACGGAGGAACCAGCCTGCTGCCGGTGGGAATCGTGGATGTCGCCGGCGAGTTCGAGGCCGGCGACGCGGTCGAGGTCGCGCACGCCGAAAAGACGGTGGGAAAGGGGATCTGCAACTACTCCGCCGCGGAGCTGCGCACGGTCCGCGGGCTCAAGTCCGCGGCGGTGCGCGAAGTTCTCCCGCGGGCCAGCGACGAGGCCGTGCACCGAGATTATTTCGTGCTTTCGTAGCGGCCTCAGACCCGACGCCATCGCAACTATTTCGCCCTCGCGTAACCTTTAGGAGCGATGGCCACCACCACGACGTCGGTAGCCGATATCTGCGCAGCCGCCAAGCAGGCGTCGCGGATCCTGGCCGCGATCGACTCCAACACCAAGAACGCCGCGCTCGAGGCGATCGCCGCGGCGCTGATCGAGCGCGCCCCGGAGATCCTCGAGGCCAACGAGCTCGATCTCGAGGCGGGGCGCGAGGCCGGCCTGACGGCCGCGCTGATGGACCGGCTGCACCTCAATCCCGCTCGCCTGGCCCTGATCGCCGGTCAGGTGCGCGACATCGCCGCGCTGAAGGACCCGGTCGGCGAGGTGGTCGACGGCGGACGCCTGGCCAACGGCCTCGACTTCCGCAAGGTGCGCGTACCGCTGGGCGTTATCGCCGTCGTCTACGAGGCGCGGCCGAACGTCACGATCGATGCCTCCGCCCTGTGCCTCAAGTCCGGTAACGCGATCGTCTTGCGCGGGTCCTCGACCGCCGCCCACTCCAACGCGATCCTGGCGTCAGTGGCCTCGGAGGCGGCGACGGCGGCCGGACTGCCCGAGGGGGCGCTGGCGCTGGTGGCCGGCGGCGGCCACGCCGAACTCGAGCAGCTGGCCACCCAGTCGGGCGCCGTGGACCTGATCATCCCGCGCGGCGGCGAGGGCCTGAAGGCCGCGCTGACCCGCGTCGCGACGGTCCCCGTGATCTACGCCGCGTCCGGCAACTGCCACGTCTTCGTCGACGCCACCGCCGACCTCCACGACGCGCTGGCGATCATCCTCAACGCCAAGACCCAGCGGCCCAGCGTCTGCAACGCCGCCGAGACGCTGCTCGTGCACACCGCAGTGGCCGGCGAATTCGTGCCGAACGCGCTCCGCGCGCTGGCCGCGGCCGGCGTCGAGCTCCGGGTCGACGGGCGGGTCCGGACCCTGGCCGGCGACACCGCCGTGACCGACGCCACCCAGGAGGACTGGGGGACCGAGTTCCATGCGCTGACGCTGGCGGTCGGGGTCGTCGACTCCGCCCCCGAGGCGATCGAGCACATCAACCGGTACGGCTCCGGCCATTCGGACGCCATCGTCACTGGCGACACCGCCTCGGCGCGAGCCTTCCAGCTCGAGGTCGACTCGGCCTGCGTGTACGTCAATGCCTCGACGCGCTTCACCGACGGGGCGGAGTTCGGCATGGGCGCGGAGATCGGCAACTCCACCCAGAAGCTCCACGCCCGCGGTCCGATCGGCCTGCGGGAGCTTTGCGCGTTCAAGTATCTGGTCGAGGGCGCGGGCACCGTCCGCGCCTGATCTGGCCTTGAGCGGATCGGACTGTGCGCATAGGCATCCTTGGTGGCACGTTCAACCCGCCCCATCTCGGCCACCTCATCTGCGCCCAGGAGGCGTTGCTTCAGCTGTCGCTGGATCAGGTGATGCTGATTCCCGCCCGGATCCCGCCCCATAAGCCAGTCGAGCACGAGCCCGGTGCCGAGCACCGGCTCGAGCTCTGCCGGCTCGCCGTCCGAGGCGACGAGCGACTGTGCGTCTCGGCGATCGAGATCGAGCGGGACGGACTGTCGTTCACTGTCGATACCCTTGCTGAACTGCACGCGCACAAGCCCGATAGCGAACTGTCCCTGATCGTCGGCGGCGACGTCGCGGCGGGACTCCCACGCTGGCGAGAGCCAGAGCGTGTGCTGTCGCTGGCTACCCTGGCCGTGGCCAAGCGCCGCGGGACCTCGCGCGCCGCCGTCGATGGCGCGCTGGCCGGACTGCCTGGCGGGGAGCGGACCGAGTTCTTCGCGATGCCGACGATCGGCGTGTCCTCGACGATGGTCCGCCGCCGAGTCGGCGCAGGCCAGCCGATCAGGTACCTCGTGCCGGATCAGGTGGCCGGCTACATCGACGAACATCGACTCTACGGAGGTGGGATAGCGTGATGACACCCGAGGAGATCGCGCTGGCGATTGCCGAGTACGCCTCGGAGCCGAAGGCGCTCGACATCGTGCAACTCGACCTACGTGGGATCGTCGGATACGCCGACTACTTCGTGATCTGCACGGGTCGCACGGATCGCCAGGCCAAGGCGATCCACGATGCGATTCACATGGGAATGAAGTCCGAGCACGAGATCCTGCCGCGTCGCGTGGAGGGCCTCACCCAGGCCAACTGGATCCTGATGGACTACCTCGACGTCGTCGTGCACGTGTTCACCCCGGACACGCGCGAGTACTACCGGCTCGAGCAGCTCTGGGGGGAGGCTCCCGCCCGCACGGTGGGTGCGGCCGCTGGGTAACGCTCTCAGAGCGTGGCCAAGAGCTTTGGCGCAACTTCCTTCTTGCGGCTCATCACGCCCGGAAGCTCGATCGTGCTGTCCTCCGACTCGATCCCGAAGGCCCGGGCGACCGCGCTCGTGTCGCCGGAGACGAGCAGGTCAGTGCCCTTGGACATCACATCGGTGACCATCAGGGCGTAGAGCTGAAGCTCCTTGTGGTCGCGCTCGCGGTGCATGGCTTGCAGCAGTTCGTCCTTGCGCTCCAGCAGGCCCTTCCCGACGACCTCGACTTGGGCGATGCAGATCTCGCCGCCGCCACCGACCTGGTAGCGCTTGGCGTCCCGGACCACGATCTCCTCGGCGCTGACCTCCGAGACGTCGGAGGTGGCCTCGAACATCTCGCGGCCGAACTCGCGGGCGTCGAGAGCCAGCACGCGCTCGAGGTACTCGACGACCGCATGGTCGCGCTCGGTCGCGGTGGGCGAATTGAGGATCACCGTGTCCGACAGCACGGCGCCGAGCAGCATGACCGCGGTCGGTTGCCCCGGCTCCATGCCGTTCTGGCGAAATCGCTCGACCACCAGCGTCGCCGTGGAGCCGACCGGGTCGAAGGTCGCGGTCACCGGCACCCGGGTCTCGATCGAGCCGATGTGGTGGTGGTCGAGGATCTCGACGATCTCGGCCTGCTCGACGCCGGGCACGCTCTGCCCCTGCTCGGCGTGGTCGACCAGCAGCACCCGGCGGCGGCCCGGACCGACCAGGTCCGAGCGGGTGAGCAGGCCGACGGGGCGGTGGTGCGCGTCGACCGCCACGGCGGCTCCATAGTGGATCCCCTTGATTTGCTCGGAGACGTCGGCCACCAGGTATTCGGCGGTGACCGTCAGCGGATCCGCCTCCATGAACGCGTGGCAGGGCGCGGCCAACGTGATCATCCGCCCCGAGACGTAGGTGTCCAGCGGCGAGAGGATCACCGCCGTGCCGCGCTCGCGGGCGAACGCGACCACCTCTGGCGTCGGCGTCGCGCCGTTGGAGATCACGATCAGCGCGGCGCCCAGCTCGATCGATAGTCGCTGGGCATCGGCGCGGTTGCCGATGACCACCACGTCGCCCGCGGAGACCCCGCTGGCCGTCTCGACATCCATCGAGTGGACCCAGACCCGCCCCGAGAGCTGCCTGTCCTCCCCGGTCAGCAGAGTTCCCTCGAGCACGCCGACCACCGCCTGCACGTATGTCGGGGCCTCGCGCAGGGTTGAGGTCTGGCGCGACTCCCGGATGTAGCGCCGGGCCAGGGCCCGCTCACTGACGATTCCGGTCAGCGCGCCGTCGTCGTCCACCAGCGGGACGAGATCGAGGTTCGCCCGGGCCATCGCGATGCCGGCCTCGCGGATCGGCTCGTTCTCGCCGATCACCGGAAACTCGGTCTGCATCACGTCGCTGGCCCGGAGCATCGCGTGGGGGAGGAACTCGGGCTCGGCTGCGCCGCTGCGCTCCAGGACCCAGCGGGTCTGGGTGTTGCACTTGCCCAGGCGGACGGGCACGTAGTCGTTGGCCAGGTCGAGGCGTCGCTTGAGCTCGGCGTAGCCGATCGCCGACGCGATCGAGTCGGTGTCCGGGTTGCGATGCCCGCTGACGTAGATCGTCGGCACGGCGGGATTGTCTCAAGGATGCGGTCGAGAACTCTCGTAGATGTACAGGAATCCCTGTCAACATCTAGGATCCGTCTGCCATGAAGCCCCCAGAACCGGTGAGCCACCTCGGGTTCGGGCACGCGCTGGCGGAAATCCTGGAGGAGCTGACCAGGCCCGCGCTGCTGCCGCCGGGCGAGCTCAGCGTCAGCCTCAGCCGAACCCAGCGGATCCAGCGCGAGACGCTTCAGACCCTGCTCTCCTTCTACGAGCGCTTCGGTCCGGTGTTCGCCTTTCGTTCGTTACACCGCCGGATCGTGGCCATGATCGGCCCCGCCGCCAACCATTTCGTCACCGTCTCCGGGGCCGAGAATTTCAGCTGGCGCCAGGGAATGTTCGGCGAGCAGCTCACGCCCCTGATCGGAGACGGCCTGATCACCACCGACGAGGCCTACCACGACCGCGCGCGGCGGATCATGATGCCCGCCTTCCACCGACGCCGGCTGGACAGCGCCGTGGAGGTGATGGTCCAGGAGGCCGAGCGCGGGCTCGAGTCATGGGCCCCGGGCGCCAGGATCGACGTCTACGAGTGGATGCGAGAACTGGCCATGAACATCGCCATGCGGGCGCTGCTCGGCCTCGACCCGCACGCCAGCGACCTGGGCCGCGAGGCCGCCCGGTTGTTCGAGCGCGGACTCGCCTTCTACGACGAGGACACCTGGAAGACCATGCTCCGAGGGCCGGGGACGCCCTGGTCGAGCATGCAGGCGGCGCGGCGCGGGCTCGACGCGATCATCTACGCCGAGATCGAGAGTCGCCGGGGGGGACCCGGAGCGCGAGGGACGAGCGCCGACGACGTCTTCTCGATGCTGCTCGAAGCTCGCGATGAGGCGGGGGAGGGGTTCACCGCCACCGAGCTGCGCCACCAGATCATGCACCTGCTGTTCGGCGGCCACGACACGACCTCCTCGACCCTCTCGTTTCTGATCTACGAGCTCGCCCGCAATCCCTCCGTGCTCGAGCGCCTGACCGACGAGCTCGACCGGGTGCTCGCCGGTCGCGCCCCGACCACCGACGAGCTGATCGGGGAGCTGCCCTTCTTGTCACAAGTGCTCGACGAGACGCTGCGGCTCTACCCGCCGGTCTGGTTCGGTCCCCGGCTGACGGTCCGCCCGTTCGAGTTCGGCGGTTTCCGGATCCCCGCCGGGATCCACGTGATCCATTCCTCGTGGGTCTCGCACCGGCTCCCGGATGTGTTCCCGAGCCCCGAGGCGTTCGTGCCCGAGCGCTTCTCCCCCGAGGCCCGGCGTCAGCTGCCCCCGGGGGCGTACATCCCGTTCGGCGGCGGGCAGCGAATCTGCATCGGCAAGCGCTTCGGCCAGCTGGCGGTCAAGGCTGTCGCGGCCACCGTGCTGCAGCGGTTCCGTTGCGAGCTGGTGCCGGGATTCGAGCTCCGCGTCGCCAAGGTGCCGACACTGAGCCCAGAGCACGGCCTGCCGATGGTGGTCTCCTGCAGGCAAGTCGCGCCGATGCGCGCTAGCGTGCCGTCGTGAAGTCCGAGGGTCGTGGGCCTCAACCGCCCACCCCCAGAGAGCGAAATGGAGTGAGGCCATGCCGTCCGCGCCACGAATACTTCCGACGCAGATCACCGAAGGCGCTGCGCCAGGCCTGACGTATCGCCTCGAGGGCGAGCTCGTACCGGTACTCCACATGGCGCTCGACGGTCAGGTTCCCGTCTATTTCGAGCACCACGTGCTGCTGTGGAAGTACCCCAACCTGCAGATCGGCATGCACCCTCTCAAGAAGGGGCTCAAGCGCCGCGTGTTCGGCGGGATGCCGCTGCTGATGCTCGAGGTGCAATCGGCGGGTGAGGTGGCGTTCAGCCGCGACGCGCCGGGCCACATCGCCGCGCTGCACCTTCCGCCCGGCGAGGGGATCATGGTGCGCGAGCATCAGTTCCTGGCGGCCACCGGCGGCGTCCAGTACGACTACAGCCGGATCAAGGGGTTCTCCAACATGATGTATGGCGGCGGCTTTTTCGTCGACCACTTCATGGCCGCCGACCACGAGGGCGTGGTCTGGATCCACGGCTACGGGAACGTCTTCGAAAAGCAGCTCGAGGCCGGGGAGACGATCGACATCGAGCCCGGCGGGTGGATATACCGCGACCACTCCGTGCAGATGACCCAAGAGGTCTACGGCTTCAAGACCGGTTTCCTCTCCGGCGGCGGCAACCTCGTGTTCAACCGCTTCACCGGTCCCGGTCGCGTCGGCCTGCAGAGCGCCTACTTCCATCCGCCCGTCTCCGAAGGGGCAGGGGGCGCCGCGCAGCGCGAGGGCGGCCGCAGCGTGCTCGGCGGGATCGTCGGCGGCCTGATCGACGGCTAGGGGCACGATGGCGTTCACCTCCGGCTATCTCGCGGAGCACCCGCTGCCGAATGGCATCGCCGGGGCCTTGGGGCTCGGCGGGTACCAGCTGCTGGTCGACATCGCCGGCGTCGGCGCCGGCCGGCTGGGTCCGCAGGCGTTTCTGCTGGTGGCGGGCGACCCCAACCCGACGCTGCCCGAGGCCGGCACCCAGCTCTCGCTTCACCATCAGCGACTGCGGGACGACTCCGAGCTCTCAGCCTTCACGCAGCTCGCGGCGCAGCTGGGCTACCTGCGCCTCTCGGGCTATCGCCTGGCGCTCGAGCGATCCGGGCTGCGCACCAAGATCAACGTGGTCAACCCCGCGACCGGCGGGATCGTCGCGGTGATCCCGGACAAGCATCCGGGGCGCCTGTTCGGCGGGGGAGGGGGAGCGCCGCGGCTGCTGGCCGCCGCCCGTACGCTTCCGCCCGCGGGCCCGCCGCCGGACACGACCAATCCGGAGCTGATGCAGCAGGTGCTGGTGGCGCTCGCGCTGCGCGACGAGTCGCTCGGGGGCGCCGAGGCGGCAGAGCTGGCCGACCGGGCTCTGCAACTCGCCTCCGGAGACCGATCACTGGACCCACCGGCCGCGCTCGAGGCAGCGAGAAAAGCGCGCTAGGGTCCGGCCTGGCGGACATGAACGCGGTGGGGGTGCAGACGTGGCGAACGTAGAGGGGAAGGCGACGGCGATCACCGTGCTGACGCCGGTCAAGCGCGAGGGGCCGCTGGTGCTGTGGGCGGTCTTCTGGGCCGGGCGCCACATCAAGGAAACCCTGCGCAAGCTCGAGCAGCTCTCGTTCATCCATTACGCCCGCTGGGCGGTGATCGACCAGTTTCCGGATAGCGGTGACGGGGAGCGACTCGAGCACGAGTACCTGCTGTTCGAGAGCAACTTCAACGGCACCTGGGATCAGTACATCGACGCTTTCTCGGAGGTCGTGCCGCTTCGGATGAAGGCGATCTGGGGCACTTCGTTCGGCTTCCCGGGGCCGAATCCCGTCGAGCCGTTCAAGGACTACATCCGTCGCAACGAGTTCGTCGCCAATCACTACTACTCGGCCTATCCCGGCGCGACGACGACGGAGATCATCTCCGCGGGTCACATCGAGGCGGTCCTGGCCGAGTTCCGCCGGCACTCCGCCGAGCTGCAGCCCGACGCGTTCAAGGCGGCGTATGAGTCCTTTTTGACCAACATCCAGCACGACCTGTGAGCAACGCGCACAACATCAGCGGCCAGGTCTATGCCCTAACCGTGCTGACGCCGATTCTTTCGGGCCATGAGGTGAAGCTGTCCCGGTACCTTGACGCTCTCGAGGGCGGCGAGAGAAGCCCCCTGGCGGGGGTTCCCGGCACGCACTTCGCCCGCTGGGTGGTCATCGGGGATGTGGTCTACGAGGGCTCCGAACAGGGTCGGCGGGACCATCTCGAGCTCTCCCGGCTGCTGTTCACCAGCAATTTCGACGGCGAGCTCGATCCGTACCTCGAGGCGCTGCGCACCGGTTTGGGCGAACGCGCCGAGGAGATCTGGGGCCATTGCCTCGGTTACCCCGGCCATGCCGACGCGGATGCCTTCGCCAGGTATCTTCGCGCGCACCAGATTCAGAGCTCGCTGTTTTTTGCCGCCTACGGGGATCGCACGGTGCCGGACGTCAAGCGGAGCCTGACCACCCGGGCCAAGGTGGTCGACTTCGCGCTGCGCTGCCAAGGGCTTGGCGCCGCCGAGCTCAAGGCGGCTTTCGACCGGGAGTTCGGCCAGTGACCGACCTCGACCTGACGCGGATCCAGGGCTTCGTCGTCCGCGGCTACCGGCTCCCGTTCGCCGGATATCTGTTCCTGCGGATCGACGACCCCCGGCGGGCGGCGGCCTGGATCGCTGATGTGGCCGACGAGGTGCTGACCGCGGCGCCCTGGTCGGCGAAGCCGGATTCGGGCCTCAACCTCGCTTTCAGCTATGCCGGGCTGGCCGCGCTGCAGATCCCCGACGCCAGCTTGGCCGGCTTTCCGGAGGAGTTCCGGGAGGGAATGGCGGCGCGCGCGGACCTGCTGGGGGATGGGGGCGACAGCTCCCCGGTCAACTGGGAGGGGCCGTTGGGTACCCCCGAGGTCCACGCGCTGGTGATGATCTCGGCGAGCCACCCGGAGGCGCTGGCGGCGCACGACCGGCGGGTGCGCGAGAGCATTGAGCGCGGCGGCGGGCTGAGCGTCATCTACGACGATCTCGGGAGCGCCCTGCCCGGCGGCGCTGAGCACTTCGGCTACGCCGACGGCTTCGCTCAGCCGGCGATCGAGGGCGCCGGGCTGCCCGCGCTCCCCGGCCAGGGGGCGCCGCTGCGCGATGGGAAGTGGCGGCCGATCCGCGCGGGCGAGTTCATTCTTGGCTATCCCGATGAGGAGGATGGGCTGCCTTCGGCGCCCGACCCCCACCAATTGAGCGCCAACGGCTCCTACCTCGTCTACCGCAAGCTCCATCAGGACGTCGCCGGCTTCCGCGCGCGCTTGGCCGCGTCGGCCAAGCTCTATCCCGGCGGCGACGAGCTGCTGGCGGCGAAGATCGTCGGTCGCTGGCGCGACGGCACCCCAATCGATATCTCCCCGGAGCGGCCCGACCCGGCGATCGTGGCCGACGAGCGCCGCAACAACGCGTTCTCCTACGCCGACGACGGCGACGGGTTGCGTTGCCCGATCGGGGCCCACGTGCGCCGCTGCAACCCGCGTGACAGCCTCCCGTTCGAGGGCAAGCTGGTCAATCGCCATCGGCTCGTGCGACGGGGAATTCCCTATGGCGAGCCGCTCCCGCCGGGCGCGACCGACGACGGCGGAGATCGCGGCGTGATCTTCATGTGCCTGCAGGCGAGCATCGCCCGGCAGTTCGAGTTCATTCAGTCCCAGTGGTGCAATCGCGGTAACTCCTTCGCCCTCGGCGAGGACCAGGACGTGATGCTCGGGCCGCAGGACGGCACGCCCCCGAGCAAGATGACGGTGCCGGGTAACCCGCCGTTCTTGCTGGGTCCGCTGGAACGAGTCGTGACCGTCAAGGGCGGGGAGTACTTCTTCGTCCCCGGCATCAACGGCCTGGAGTTCCTCGCGGCGGCCTCCGGCGGAACCGCGGCGTAGACCTCGTCTGCCTCGACACGCCCACTCGCCGATTCCGCCGCTTCCCCGGTCGGGTTTTTATGTCGGCGCGTTGACGGCGTCCAAAGCGGGTATCAGCTCGATCGAGGTCATGTTTGTTCTTGCGGCTGTTGTGGCCGTCGGGTCATTGAGCGTTCTCGCGCTCAACGCCCGGCGTAGCCCCCGGGGTGACCGGGGCATGTCTCCCCATCGGCGGGTGACGTTGAGGCCCTGGGCCAAGATCGACCGACGGGCCAACGCCCGACGGCCAATTCTGTCCACGGTTCGCGATATGCCCACCGTGAGTGTGGTCATTCCCACGCTGAACGAGGAGGCCAGCCTGCCCTGGGTGCTCCGCCACCTGCCCTCGTGGGTGGCCGAGGTGGTCCTGGTCGACGGACTGTCCAGCGACGATACGGAGCAGTTGGCCCGGCGGCTGCGCCCCGATCTGGTGGTCGTTCACCAGCATCGACCGGGCAAGGGCGCGGCGTTGCGGGCCGGGTTCGTCGCGGCCAGCGGGGACCTGGTGGTAATGATCGATGCGGACGGCAGCACCGATCCGCGAGAGATGCACCGGTTTGTCTCGGCCCTTCGCCGCGGGGCCGACTTCGTGAAGGGCTCTCGCCACATGGACGGCGGGGGCTCGGCCGATTTCACGCGCCTGCGCTCGGCCGGCAATCGGGCGTTCGTGATGATGGCCAACCTGTTGTACCGGGCGCGCTTCACGGATCTCTGCTATGGCTATTGCGCCTTCTGGCGCCAGCATCTCGAGGCGCTGGAGTTGACCGCCGACGGGTTCGAGATCGAGACCGAGCTGGTGTTGAACGCGGTGAAGGCAGGACTGACGATTCGCGAGGTTCCGAGCTTCGAGCTCGAGCGGCGGGCCGGCACGTCTAACCTGAACGCCGCCCGTGATGGCCTACGGGTGCTTCGCACGATGCTGGGCCAGCGACTCCGACGCCACTCCGGCGCCCCCGGCCGGGCCGCCAGGTTCAGTCTGCGCGAGGTTCGGGTGGCCGCTAGGAACGCCGGTCGGCTGGCCGCAGGCGCTGATCGCCGCCGCACCGATCGGCGCCGGAAAGGCCGTGCCGCGGTCGGCTACCCCGGTCCCGAGCGCCGTGGCGAAGAGCGCCGCGACGTCAACGACACCGTAATCGTCCAGCGCGTGGTCTACGAGCCGGCGCCCGCCCCACAACCGTGCAGCGCGGCGTGAGCCGAACTTAGCGCCCTACACCTAGTGCGTGGCCAACGCGGGCCGCACCAGCGCGGCGTCGGTGCGCGGCGCGGGCCTTCCGAACAGATAGCCCTGCGCGAAGTCGACGCCCAGCTCTCTGAGCGCCGCGGCCGTGGCTTCGGTCTCGACGCCCTCGGCGATCGTCTGTTGTCCGAAGCCACTGGCCAGGGCGAC
>JALYXK010000199.1 GCA_030947145.1 Actinomycetota bacterium | reverse complement strand
CTCGAGCATCCGGCAGACCGCGCTCGCCACCTGGGCGCGCAGCTGGGCGACCTCCTCGGCCAGCGGCTGGCTCGACGTCAGCTCGTGGAACAGGACGGTCCAGCCGGCCCGGTGCTCCTCGACGAAGGCCAGAAATTCGCTGATCGGCGCCCGCAGCCGGGCGCTGCCCGGCTCGGCGCGGCCCGCCGCGCCCACCAGGCGGTCGACGAGTTCGCGTCCGGTGCGGTTGATGTAGGCGAGATACAGCCCCTCCTTGGAGGCGAAGTAGGCGTAGAGCATCGGCTTGGACACGTCCGCGGTGGCGGCGATCTCGTCCATCGAGGCCGAGTGGTACCCGTCCCGGGCGAACACCGTCCCAGCTACGGCGAGGATCAGCCGCTCGCGGTCGGCGCGGGGCATGCCGCGGGTGCCGGCCCGCCGGGCTCGGGTTCGATTGTGCGGCACGGCTGCGGGACGGTTCGCCATCAGTTGACTAGAATCCTACTGGCGGGGATATTACTCCCCAGTAGATGCAGCCAGGAGTGGTCTGATGCCCGAGAGAGGCGCACCGCCGAACGTACATCCGATATTGCGGAGGGTCCTCCACGGGCTGCGCGCGCTGAGCTCCCCGCTGCTGATCGACGACTACCTCGAATTGATCAACCCGCTGTGGTCGACACGGGAGCTGCGGGGACGGATCGCCGAGATCCGGCCCGAGACCGCGGACGCGGCCACGGTGCTGGTCAAGCCGGGGTACCGGTGGTCGGGGCACAAGCCCGGCCAGTACCTGCGCATCGGGCTCGACATCGAAGGGGTCCGCCATTGGCGGGCCTACTCGCTGACCTCGGATCCCTGGCGCGAGGATGGCCTGATCAGCATCACCATCAAGAACGTCGATGAAGGCAAGGTCTCGCCGTACCTGGTGCGCCGCGGGCGGCCCGGGGTGATCGTCTCCCTCGGCGGCGTCGAGGGCGATTTCGTGCTTCCGGAGCACCCACCGGAGAAGCTTCTGTTCATCAGCGCCGGCAGCGGCATCACACCGATCATGAGCATGCTGCGCCACCTCGACCACTGCCACGAGATGAACGACGTGGTGGTACTGCACTCCGCCCGGCACACCGACGACGTCATCTTCGGTGAAGAGCTTCGCTCGCTGGGCCGCCGCAACGAAGGCTTCCGCCTGCATGAACAGTTGACGAAGGACCACGGTCGCATGGGCCCGACCGATCTCGACGAGCTGTGCCCCGACTGGAGGGATCGCGAGGCCTACCTCTCCGGTCCCGCCGAGATGCTCGACGCCTTCACCGAGCATTGGGACCAGCACGGCGACTGCGACCGCCTGCACATGGAGCGCTTCCAGCCCAAGCTGGGGATCGGCGACGCGGGCGAGGGCGAAGGCGGCGCGATCAAGTTCCTGAAGTCCGACTGCGCAACGGAGTCCGACGGTCAGATGCCGATTCTGGTCGCCGGCGAGGAGGCAGGGCTGGATCTGCCCTACGGCTGTCGCGAAGGGATCTGCCACACGTGCGTGGGCGAGCTGCGCTCCGGGCGGGTGCGCGACCTGCGCAACGGCGAGGTCTACGGAAACGACGGGGAGATGATCCGGACGTGCATCAGCGCGCCGGAGGGGCCGGTGGAGATCGAGCTGTAGCTGGTGGTCGCCGCGGCTGACCACATAGTCCTTCGAGCAAACAGAGAGGAAGCGCATGGAGACTGCCACCCAGAACAGGCATAGCGGCAATGATCGCGCCCCCGTCGTCGATGGCTCGGCGAACCCGCTGCACCGCTTGACGCCCGAGCAGATCGAGGAAATCGGACGCGAGCTGGACGAGCTCCACGAGCAGGTCAAGGCCGACCTCGGCGACCGCGACGCCAAGTACATCCGCTCGATGATCAGCCTGCAGCGTACGCTCGCCCTGGCCGGCCGATTCGAGTTGTTCGCCTCGCGCTGGCGCGCGCCGTGGACGCTCGGCACCGCCACGCTCGGGCTGGCCAAGATCCTCGAGAACATGGAGATCGGGCACAACGTCCTGCACGGGCAGTGGGACTGGATGAACGATCCGGTGATCAACTCCCGGGCCTGGGACTGGGACACGGCCTCGACCGCCGAGTCCTGGCGCCACTCCCATAACTTCATCCATCACACGTACACGAACATCCTGGGCAAGGACCGCGACCTCGGCTACGAGATCATGCGGATCGATCCGGCGCAGAAATGGCATCCCGCCTATCTGCTTCAGCCGATCTACAACGTCCTGCTGGCGCTGATGTTCGAGTGGGGGGTGGCGCTGCACGACCTCGATCTCGAGGCGATCCGGGCCGGCGAGAAGTCCCTCAAGGAGCTGCGCAAGGATCTGAGGGGGATCGCCGGGAAGGCGCGAACGCAGATCGTCAAGGATTACGTGGCCTGGCCGCTGATCAGCGGTCTGGTGATGACGGGCGCCGAGGTGGGCACGATCGCGGTCAAGAGCCAGGTGGAGGGGCGCCGCAGCGGGCTCTCCCGCAGCGCGCGCCGGGCGGCGGCGAAGGTCACGCGCAAGACGCAGGACAAGAGCCTGCTCTCGCAGCTGATCGAGCGCCGCTCGTTCCGCGAGCCGTTCCGCCGCACCGTGCAGGCCAACGTGGTGGCCAACCTGATCCGCAACGTCTGGTCCTACGCGATCATCTTCTGCGGTCATTTCCCGGATCAGACGTACACGTTCACCCAAGAGGAGACGGCCGAGGAGACGCGTGGCGGCTGGTACGTGCGCCAACTGCTCGGCGCGGCGAACATCGACGGCGGCCCCGTGTTCCACGTGATCAGCGGCAACCTCGGATACCAGGTCGAGCACCATCTGTTCCCCGACATGCCGAGCACGCGCTACGGGGAGATCGCCCCCAGGGTCCGGGAGTTGTGCGAGCGCCACGAGTTGCCCTACAACTCAGGACCGTTCAGCCAGCAGCTGGGCATGGTCCAGCGGACGATCCTCCGCCTGGCCTTCCCGGGCGGGCACCAGCGGGCCAAGCCCGGTCCCTACCACGGGCCGCTGATTCGGGGTAGCGGGGAGCCGGAAGCGGCCGCGCAGTCGCAACATCCCTGACGCTTGCGATAATCAGCCGATGCCACCGAGCCTCGGCGCGATCCTGACTGCCATGGTGACCCCGTTCGGCGCGGACGGCCGGGTCGACGAGGAAGCCGCCGTCCGGCTCATGCACCACCTCGTGGAGCATGGATCGGACGGCCTGGTGGTCTGCGGTACCACCGGCGAGGCGGCCACGCTCGACGACGAAGAGCATCTCGGGGTGATCCGGCTGGCGGTGGAGGAGATGGGCGGGCGCTGCACGGTGGTCGCGGGCGTCGGCTCCAACGACACGCGGCACGCGGTCAGCCTGACCGAGCGGGCCACCGAGCTCGGTCCCGACGCGCTGCTGTCGGTCAACCCGTACTACAACCGCCCGAGCCGGCGGGGGATCGTGCGCCACTACGAGGAGGTCGTGCGCGCCACCGACCTCCCGGTCCTGCTCTACAACATCCCCCAGCGCACCGGCTCGGACATGTCCAACGACCTCCTGGCCGAGCTGGGGCAGCT
>JALYXK010000192.1 GCA_030947145.1 Actinomycetota bacterium | reverse complement strand
TAAGGTTGGGCGGTGTCTGAGGTCCGGTCGATCGACTCTGAGGCAGAGCTGCGCGAGATCGTCGGTGAGCCGACGGAGTTGGTGAGAGCGAAGCTTGCCGACCGGCTGAACCATCTCACGCGCCAGTTCGTCGAGCGATCGCCGTTTGTCTGCGTCGCCACCGGACGGCCGGGTGGGGGCTTGGACGTCTCACCGCGGGGCGACCCGGCCGGCTTCGTCAGGGTGCTCGACGAGCACACCCTGTTGCTGCCGGAGCGGCCGGGTAATCGACTCACCGACACGCTCGTGAACCTGCTCGCGGACCCGCGAGTCGCGCTGCTGTTCATGATCCCGGGCGTGGGCGACACGTTCCGGGTCAACGGGACAGCGATTATCACGGATGACTCAGACCTGTTGGGGGGCAGCGCCGTGGAGGGAAAGGCACCTCGGCTCGGGATCGTCGTGACGGTGATGGAGGCGTACACGCAGTGCGCCAAGGCCCTGATCCGGTCGGATCTGTGGAATCCAGCTCACCACATCGAGCGTTCCGAGCTGCCGAGCCAGGGCGAGATCTTGCGATCACTCAGCCTGCACGATCTCGACGTAGCCAGGCACGAGAAAGAGCGCGCGGAGCGGTACGCGCGCCGCGAGGGCTTCTACTAGCCCGCCTCGAGACTACCCGTGTCCGCTAGCTTGGCCCCATGACGAC
Organism: Actinomycetota bacterium; assembly: GCA_030947145.1. Lineage (GTDB taxonomy): Bacteria > Actinomycetota > Thermoleophilia > Solirubrobacterales > Solirubrobacteraceae > Palsa-465. The sequence goes on along the minus strand of JALYXK010000192.1, from coordinate 5,197 downwards.
CCGTTGCGACAGCACCAGCGGCACGGTGAGATCTGTCAACGTCGGTAGGCCGCGCCCAGTGGAGGTGGACGGTCACACCGTCCTGACGGCGATCTGGAAGGAGCCGGCGCAGGGGCGGGTACCGTTGCGCGGCGTCAACCTCCACGGTGACGATCAGGCCGACCGGACCGTGCACGGAGGACCCGACAAGGCGATCTACGCGTACGCGGCCGAGGACACCGAGTGGTGGGAGGCCGAACTCCAGCGTCCGCTCGGCGCCGGCGCCTTTGGCGAGAACCTCACGGTCAGCGGGCTCCCCGTATCGGAAGCGGTGATCGGTGAGCAGTGGGAGGTCGGGACCGCCTTGCTCCAGGTAGCCCAGCCGCGCCTGCCCTGCTTCAAGCTCGGACTGCGGATGGGCGATCCGCGGTTCCTCAAGCGCTTTGCCCAAGCCGCCAGACCCGGCGCCTACCATCGCGTCCTCCGCGAGGGCGAGATCGCTGCGGGTGACCGGATCGAGGTGGTGAGCCGTCCGGCCCCCGGGGTCACCAGTGCACTCGTCTCCCGCGCGCTGCTGGGCGAGAGGGAGCTCCTGGCGACCGCGCTCGCCGCTCCCGAGCTGCCCACGGACCTCCGCGCCTGGATGCAGGAACGCGCCGGGACCAGAAAGCCGCCGGTGAGGGATCTCAGCACAGTTGCCGAGGATTGAGCCGCGGGTAGGAGGATCTCCCCAGATGACGGGACTCTCCTACGATCAGATCGGCCGAACCTATACGACGACGCGGAACGCTGATCCCCGGGTCGCCACCGCCATATGGCGAGGGCTGGGCCGCGCCCGAACCGTGGTCAACGTGGGCGCCGGCGCCGGCGCCTACGAGCCGCCCGATCGCGAGGTGACCGCCGTCGAGCCGTCCACGGTGATGATCGCCCAGCGTCCGGCCGGCGCCGCGCCGGTGGTGCAGGCCCGGGCGCAGGAGCTGCCGTTCGGCGACGCCAGCTTCGACGCCGCGATGGCCGTGCTGAGCGACCACCACTGGAGTGATCGGCCGCAAGGCTTCGCCGAGCTGAAGCGGGTGGCGCGGGATCGAGTCGTGCTGTTCAACGCCAATCCAGCGGAGGCCGATCGTCTCTGGCTCACCCGCGAGTACCTCCCGGGGTTCATCCAGCTGATCCCCACGCGGTACCGCGACACGGACATCTGGGAGCGTGAGCTACGGGCCGCCTTCGGCGAGATTTCCTTAGTTCCGGTCCCGATCCCTCACGATTGCGCGGACGGTTTCTACGGCGCGTTCTGGCGCCGGCCCGAGGCTTATCTGCGGCAGACCGTGCGTGACGGGATCTCGGTCTTCGCGCAGATTCCCGCCGAGCAGGTCCACGCCGGAATCGAGGCGCTGCGGGCGGATCTCCTGTCCGGCGATTGGCAGCACCGCCATCGCGACCTGCTCGCGCTCGACGAGCTTCACCTCGGCTACTACGTAGCCGTCGCCGAGTTCACGTAATCCGTCGGTGGGGTCTGCCTTGCGTCCTTGCCAGCAGGGGGCCGACTGTGGGAGAGTTTCGGGATGCGGCTGGCGGCCAGCCAGGAAAGCAACGAGGCGATCCGCTGGGGGCTGCTGATCGGCGTCGGCGGGGCGGTGCTACTCACCGTCCTGCTCGCGGCCACGGGTCTCGAGAAGGCCATGGTGATCGGGCGGGATAATCGGCTCTCGACCTCGAAGACGGTGGCCGGACTCTGGACCGTGGTCGTGGCGGGAGGGTTGGTGGGATTCGTCTACGCCCAACTGCTGGGCCACCCGCAGGCGCTCGACAACACCAATCACTCGGGAGTGGTGGGCCAGTATGCGTTGCTGTTCGGCGGCCCGCTCGGGGCGGCGATCGCCGCGAAGGGAATCGTGTCGAGGCAGGTGACCAACGATCCCTCGGCCAAGTCGCCTGCCCCCCGGCCGAAGCTGCAAGACCTCGTGGCCGACGACGCCGGGAATACGGATCTCGGGGATTTCCAGTACGTGCTGTTCAACGCCGTGGCGCTGTTCTTCGTGATCGGGAACCTGCTGGTTCACTCCAGTGGTGGCCTGCCCCGCATCCCCGACGTGCTCCTGGGCCTGACCAGCGTCTCGGCCGTGGGGTTCGTCAGCAAGAAGGCGCTCGTGCCGCCGGCCGGCCCGACGCGGAAGGTCCTGCCCGCGGAGGCCGCGAAGCCGTCACCGCCCGCTGCCTAGCCGGCCCGGCCCAGGCGCTCGTCGGCGATGCGAGTCGCCGCTGTCAGCGTCGATACACGTTCGAGCTCGGCGCGGCGCAGCACGGTCGCTGCCGTGTCGCCCAGGCCGCGCACCAGCGCGAGGCTCTCGGCCTCGGAGAGCTGGTCGCGGCGCAGGCTGATGGCGTAGAGCAGGCCGCCGCCGTTGGCGACGAAGTCCGGCACCCAGGTGATGCCTCGCTCGGTGAGGATGTCGGCGACATCGTCGTTGGCGAGCTGGTTGTTGGCCGCCCCGACGACCAGCCGGCAGCTCATGCCTCGGACCTCGGCGGCAGTCAGGGTCGCCCCCAGCGCGCAAGGCGCGAGGATGTCGCAGTCGTGACGCTGGGCCGCCTCGGGCTCGATCCAATCCGCGCCGAGCTCCGTGGCCACGGCCCGCCGCCCGGGGTCGATGTCGGTGACGATCAGCTTTGCGCCGGCTGCGGCGAGACGACGGGCGAGCAGCTCCCCCACGCCACCGAGTCCGACGACCAGGACGCGGAGATTGCCGAGGCCGGCGCTGCCGAAAACGAGCTCGGCCGCCATGCTCAGGCAGGCGTGAACGCCGACGGCGGTGGCCGGGGTTGTGCCTCCCCCGGCAAAGCCGCCCGCATACGGGGTGAGCTGGTGCGCCCACTCCATGTCCGCGGCGCTCGTGCCGACGTCGGGGCCGGTGAGGTAGCGGCCGTCGAGCTCGTTGACCACCTCGGCCAGGTCACGGAGCACTGCTTCACGCCGCTCACCGTCAAGCGGCCACGGAGACTCATCGGCCGGCGCGGCGATCACACACTTCGCGCCCCCGGTGCGAGTTCCGGCGATCGCGGCCTTGCGCGACATCCCCTGCGAGAGGCGCAAGGCGTCGTTGAGCCCGTCGAGTGGGTTCGCATAGCGGGCCAGTCGGCACCCCCCGGCGGCCGTCCCGCGCGGTTCGGTATTCCGGCTGGAATGAATCGCCACGATGATCTTGTATCCGCAGCGCGGGCCGGGGCGAGCCACCACGAGCTCGTGATCGAACGGAACCTGGAGTGCGCCGGTCATCTCAGGCGGGAAATATGCCGTAGCCGTCGCTGGCGAAGTCAGCTTCGCGGTCTGATCGCCGCGGTCAGCGACCTCACGCCGCGCCCGGCGTCCGAGACCGTGACGCGCAGGCTCAGCCGGCCGACCCGGCGGCGGGCGGTGTCGGAGACGAGCGTGGCCGTGGCGCTGATCGACGCGTAGGTGATGCTCACGTGCACCGAGGGCGCGCGCGGCCGAAGCTGGATCGTGAGCGTGCCGCGGGCGACCGACCCGCGGAAGCGCAAGCGCCGGGCGCCAGAGCCGGTGACCGTCACCCGCCGGGTTCGGGCGGCGAACCGTAAGCCGGAGGGAAGCTCGACCGCGACCTGGGCCAAGGCGGGGGCGCCCCGCCCCGCCGCGACGGTGAACTGAAGCGTCGGCCGGGCCGCCGCGACCCCGGTCAGCGAGGCCTGCGACAACCTCGGGGCCGCTCCGATCGTCCAGGGGAACGAGATCGTGCGCCGGCCGCCGAACTGGTCGGTCACGCTCAGCCTGACCGTCGATCGACCGGTTCTCGCCGGCTGACCGGAGATCCTGCCGGTCGCCGGATCAAGCTCGAGACCGGTCGGGAGGCCCGACGCCGCGTACCTCAATACCGAACCCGGGGCGCCGGTCGCGGGAATCCTCAGGTTGATCGACATGCCGACGGCGGAGCGCTGCGGGCTCGGAGTGCCCACGCGCAGGCTCTGGACACAGAGGGCGGCGGCGAGCGCCGCGCCGTTGGGCGTGCCCAGACCCGAGGCCATATCGAAACCGGCGCCGGCGGCGTAGCGGCCGGCGTTGGTTCCCGTGAAGTCGTTGTTGCCCACGGTGATGTCGTGGAAGTCAGCGCCGTAGCCGGTCGCGGCGGCCCGGTAGAGCCCAGGGTTGACGAAGCCGACCGGCCGCCCGCCGCAGGACTTCGACGCATCCGCGAGTCCGATCAGCGCCGCCCAGACCGGAGCCGACGCACTCGTCCCGCCGGTCCCCTGCCAGCCGGCCGGCGCGTTGGCGACGCTGCCCGATCCGTTGTAGTAGATCAGGTAGCCGGTGTTCGGATCGGCGCTGGCGGAGATGTCGGGGACCTGGCGGCAATAGCCGCCGGCCGCGCCGCATGGAGCCCTGGTGGAGCCCGGCCCGATCACGTGAAGGGCCGCCGGTGCGCTCGTCTGAAAGCTCGGCATCCGCCACAGCTGGGAGACCCCGCCACCGCCCGCTCCGGGCTGCAGGCCGAGCAGTCCGCCGAGACCGCCGCCGTTGTTCCAGACCAATTCGCTCGGCGGTGGTCCGAGCGCCATCAGGCTGGTGCCGCCGACGCTGGTGACGAACGGCTGGCTGCCCGGGTCGTCGACCGCTGGGGCGTTGTCGGGCAGCGCCTGACCGACGTCGCAGTCCTCCGATCCCGCGTCGCCCGAGGCGGCCAGGATCGATTGTCCCTGAGCCGCCGCCTCCTGAAACAGGGTGCTTTCGGCCTGTGCGGCAGCCGCCCCTTCGAGCTTCTCGCACTGGCCCCAGGAGACCGACGCCACCGACGCTCGGTCCTGGCTGACGATCGCGCTGAACACGTCGTAGGGCCCGGACCCGGGGCCGTTCTGACTGGAGTTCGGACCCTGATAGACGAGGAACGTGGCCTTCGGCGCCAGCCCCACCGCCTGCTCGATGTCGAGCGCCGCCTCGCCCGAGCCGGCCCCCGAGCCGACGCCCCCGTCGACCGGCACGTAGGAGACCGATGCCGTGACTCCGTAGCAGGCCTCGTAGGCGGCGACGTCGCGCGGATCGTTGGGCTCGAGCTCGTACAGGGCGATCGTCTGGCCCTGGCCCTGGTCGCCGGCGCCGTAGAGGCCGGAGAGCCCGTAGGCCGACGCGATCTGATCCGCGGTGTAGGCGCTCTGCAACGGCGCGGCGGTGGCGGCGGACGCGCAGGGCTGCGGACCGCCGGTGCGGACG